>CAZQML010000028.1:0-3598 GCA_964594245.1 uncultured Dehalococcoidales bacterium
GGGAAGCGTTCGAGCGGCCCGCTCCTGTCCGCCCCCCCAGGGTATGGTGCCGTCCGTGATATAGCGCAAGGCTCCCAGCCCGGGCGGCTTCAATCCGGCAACAGATAGACGGATGCGCACCCGCAGGCCGTTGGAGTACGATTTGGCAGGGAGGCTGTCATGAGTGCCACGGAGACACACTACAAGAGCTACCCTACGATAGGCGCCTGCGGCATCGACTGCGGGCTCTGTCCTCGCTATCACACGAAGACGGGCAGTCGCTGCCCGGGATGCGCGCCGCCTGGCTTTATCGATATGGGCGGACAGTGGTGCAAGATGACCCGTTGCGCGGTGCGCGACCGTGGCTATGAGACCTGTGCCGCGTGTCCGGAGTTTCCCTGCCACCGCTTCAAGGATTGGGACGCCGGCGACTCGTTCGTCAGCCATCTCAACTCCATCGCCAACCTGCGCGCCATCAAGGAGCGAGGGCTTGAGGGCTTCGCGGAGCAGCAGCGCAAGCGGATAGGGCTTCTCGAGGATATGCTGGGCGAGTTCGACGAGGGCCGTTCGAAGAGCTACTGCTGCCTCGCAACGGCGCTCCTGCCGGTCGACGAGTTGGAGACTGCCTTGAGCGCCGCAAGGAAAGAAGTCGCGGAACAGGGCATCGCCCCCGATGACAAGAAGAGCCGTGCGAAGGTCCTGCACGGGC
This sequence comes from uncultured Dehalococcoidales bacterium, assembly GCA_964594245.1. Classification (GTDB taxonomy): domain Bacteria; phylum Chloroflexota; class Dehalococcoidia; order GIF9; family AB-539-J10; genus SKVJ01. The sequence continues at coordinate 689 of CAZQML010000028.1, forward strand.
TTCTCGACTCCGCCGCTGACCGCCTTGGCATCGCGCTCAAGCTGAGGAAGTAGGTGAAGCAGGCGAGAAGCGGCGGTTGACGACTGTGAAGTCCCTCCTGTTGCGGAGGGTCCTGTGCTTCGGACTCTGTGCCCTGGCTCGATGTCCGCTCTCTGCCCCCGGGTATCACGAAGTCCGCTCGGTGGCTACCATCGGTTGACTGTTCTCTGGCGTATGGTTTACAAGGTTGCGCCGGAGAGTTTACAAGAATGGCTGCCGTGGTTTACAAATGTGGGGCGGATGGTTTACAATTGCAGTGTGAATGGTTTACAAGGGTGGCTTCCCGGGTTGACAGGCGGTCAAGCCTGCCGTAGGACAGACTGATGACGGGTGAGCGACGTGAGGAGATACGACGGTTCATCCTCGACATCGTCGAGGCGCACCCGTCCGACGTTGTGCGGCTTGCCAACGAGCGGTTTGGCATCAGCAGGCAGATGGCGCATCGCTACGTGCGCGGGCTGGTAATCGATGGGCTACTGGTCGGCGTCGGCACAACGAGCGGGCGACGTTACTCCCTCCGTAGCCTTGTTGAGGAACAGCTCAGTCTTCGGGTGACGCCGGAGGCCTCGGAGAGCGAGCTCTGGCGCCTTCGCGTGAGGCCGAGGCTCGGAGATCTGCGCAAGAATATCCTTGACATATGCCAGTACGGCTTCACCGAGATGTTCAACAACGTCATAGAGCACTCGGCCGCGGAGACTGCTTCTGTCGGACTCAAGTTGGATGCGGTCAGTCTGGAGATGAGTGTCCATGACGATGGTGTGGGCATCTTCAACAAGATAGCGCGTGAACTCGGGCTGGAAGACCCTCGCGTGGCGCTGTTCGAGCTCTCCAAGGGAAAGCTGACGACGGACTCGCAGCGGCACACCGGCGAGGGAATCTTCTTCGCTTCGCGGCTCTTTGACAGATTCCACGTCTTCTCTGGGGGGCTGTTCTACTCTCACAGCACAGTGGGGGATGATTGGTTTGTTGAGACCGGTGAGGAAGACGAACCCGCCGTAGGCACCACGGTGGTCATGAACCTTGCCGTGGCTTCGAACCGCACGCTCAAGGGCATCTTCGACCGATTCGCTTCGGCAGAGGAGGACTACGGCTTCTCTCGGACGCATGTTCCGGTTCGTCTCGCGTCCTACGACGAAGAGAAGCTCCTCTCCCGCTCGCAGGCTCGAAGACTGCTCGCGCGGGTCGAGCAGTTCAAGGAAGTGACGCTCGACTTCGATGGAGTGGACTTCATCGGCCAGGCGTTTGCGGACGAGATTTTCCGCGTGTTCAGGAACGAGCATCCGGAGGTGGCCGTCTACCCGGTACGGGCCAACGAAGACGTGGAAAAGATGATGCGGCGGGCTGGGGCAGGCGCGGACGAGCCATAGACGCGCTTTCCCGCGCAGCACTCTGAATCGCTCGACGCAGCGACCTGGAAGAAGGAGTGACTGAGAGCGAGATTTCTGTTCACTCTTTCTCTTGCATGTGGGATGTGGAGCGGTGGCGAGTCCAGCAGGGCCACGAGCCGATTTGACAAATCCCTGCGTGGACTCTACCATCCGCTCTCACAACTGAATAGGCAAAGGCCAAGAGCGGGACTAGTATGCCCACCAGCGAGTCTCAGAGAGCCGGGTAAGGTGTGAGCCGGTGACAGCGCAGGGGTTGAATGGACCCGGGAGCCGCAGACCGAAAGGGATTCTCCCGAGTAGGACCTGACGGAGAGGGCACCGTTATCAAAGCCCAGGGTATAGCCCGGTTTCACCGGGACAGTACCTGAAAGGAGATGGCCGCACGCCTTGTATGTGCGGTCAACTAGGGTGGCACCGCGAAGGCCTTTTGGCCCCTCGCCCCTATTGGGCGAGGGGCTTTCTTTTTGTCCGGCAATTGCTGAAGGAGGAATGGAGATGTACAACCCAACGCTGGAAGAGGTACGACGCTACGCAGAAGGAGGCATGTGGGTGCCCGTCTGGCGTGAGGTCGTCGCGGACCTTGAGACACCGGTGTCTGCGTTTCTCAAGGTGAACCGTGGCGGCCCGTCCTTCCTTCTCGAAAGCGTTGAAGGAGGCCAACGGCTGGCGCGCTACAGCTTCATCGGCACGGAGCCCTACCTGGTGCTGAGGAGCGAGGGCGCCGACGGCGCTGACCCGCTTGAGCGCGTCGCAGAAGAGATGGAGAAGACGCGGGTGGTCCGGATTCCGGGGCTGCCACGACTCTGCGGGGGCGCCGTTGGTTATCTCTCCTACGAGGCGGCGACGCGGTTCGAGAAGCTGCCCTCTCCGTCGAGCAATCCTCTCGGACTGCCCGAGTCGTTCTTCATGTTCACGGACACCATGCTCATCTTCGACCACGTGACGCACACCATCAAGGTGCTCAGCCACGCGCGCCCGGAGGGAGACGTAGACAGGGCCTACAAGGAGGCGACCGAGAGAATCGAGGAGCTGGCGAGCCGTCTGAGGAAGCCGCTTGAGCCGCCTCGAGGCACAGGCAAGCCAGGACGTGTCAGCGACCCTGCGCTTGACTCCAACTTCACCCCGGAAGGCTTCAACAACGCGGTTGATGTTGCCCGGGGCCTTATTGCGGAGGGCGAGGCGATACAGGTCGTTCTCTCCCAGCGACTCAGCCGCCCCACGTCGGCAGCGCCCTTCGACATCTACCGCGCCCTGCGCAGCATCAATCCCTCGCCATACATGTTCTTCCTGGAGTGCGGTGACTTTCAGATTGTCGGCGCCTCTCCCGAGATACTGGTCAGGGTCGAGGACGGCAAGGTAATGACCCGGCCTCTTGCCGGCACGAGGCGACGCGGGAAGACCCCGGAGGAGGACGAGCGCCTTGAGCAGGAATTGCGGAACGACGAGAAGGAGCGCGCCGAGCACATCATGCTGGTTGACCTGG
>CAZQML010000029.1:0-2582 GCA_964594245.1 uncultured Dehalococcoidales bacterium
TGTGTCTCTGTCCAGGAATGTAACACAATGCCTGTGGAAATCGTACTACGTTACAGAAAGCAATGCAAGGTTACGTAGTAAGAAATCCATAGCATGTGGCCATACAATGAAGTCCAGAGGACGGGCGAGGCATGCCATCGCCCCTACAGATAGGGGTCACGAGCCTCCGGTCGGCGCCTTGCCTGGTGCCGGGGGCTACGGCCCGGGCTCCTCAAGCCTGCCATACGCGCCTGTCCAGCTGTCCGCCTGCCTGGCGAACTCCGCGTATCCGTGCTTTCGAATGAACTCCGTGGACTGCTTGTACTTGCGGTACTTGTATCCGCTCTTGTCGTGGAAAGCGCGAATGATGGTGCATCCGTCCAGGTCGGGGCAGTCCGCACAGGACTCGAATCCGCGGTTGAGACAGCACACCTTGATGCGGCATCTCGCCCGCGCGAGGTCGCGTTCGCCGCTCTGATATCCGAGCTTGCAGCCTTTGCAGAACGCATCGACGAAGGGCCGGCAAGTCTTGCAGTACGCGCCGCAGCAGGCGACGTATTTGATGGGTTCCTCGATCGCTGCGTCAGACGCCATCTATCCCATGATACCCGTAACGGCCTATTTGCGCATTCTGTGTGTGGGCCGCATCAGTGAAGGCCCGGCGGGTATGCGTCCGGCCCTGCGGCGGACCCGTTGGCACAGCACCGTGTGCAGGCGCAGAGGCCCGGCGCTGGAACAGGGGGCGTTTCGTTACGCGTCCCGTTCCAAACGCCGACTCGTGTCGGGTGAGGCTCGTGCCGCGCGGTCCTTGAGAATCAGTGCGGCTCGAAGAAGCTCATCTTGTCGAGCCTGCCGAAGTTGTGCCAGGAGTCCACCCAGCGCACGGTGCCCGAACGGCTGCGCATCGCCACGGAATGGGTCTGCGCCCCACCCTTGAAGTAGCGCACGCCCTTGAATAGCTCGCCGGTGCTGACCCCGGTGGCGGAGAAGAAGACCTCCTCACTGTCGACGAGGTCCTCCGTCCTGTAGACCCTGTCGACATCAACTCCCGCGGCAATGGCGGCTTTTCTTTCGTCTTCGTCGCGGGGCCAGGCCTTGCCCTGCATACTGCCTCCAATGCATCTTATCGCTGCGGCCGAGAGGACCCCCTCGGGCACCCCTCCGATACCCATGAGAACATCAATCTCTCTGTCAGGCAGTGCGGCCTCGATGCTCGCGGCGACATCGCCGTCTGAGATGAGCTTGACCCTGGCGCCGGCAGCCCTGATCTCGGTCAAAAGCTGTTCGTGGCGTGGCCTGTCCAGGACCACCACGGCAATCTCCGAGATTTTTCTATTCTTGGCTGCCGCTATTCTCCTCAGGTTCTCAGCGACCGGCGCGTTGATGTCTATGTAGTCCTTTGCCTCCGGCCCGGTAACAATCTTGTTCATGTAGAAGAACCCTGTGGGGCAGTGCATGGTGCCTCTTTCCGAAAGTGCAACGACTGCGATAGCTCCGGGCAAACCCCTGGCAACAAGAGTGGTCCCATCGATCGGATCGACAGCGATATCCACCTGTGGGGTGGAACCGTCGCCAATGCGCTCATCGACATACAGCATGGGCGCCTGGTCCTTTTCCCCTTCTCCGATGACCACGATGCCGTCCATCCTGACGTGGCCAAGCACGTGACGCATTGCGGTTACCGCTGCGTCATCCACCAGGTTCTTGTCGCCTCGGCCCAGGTAGCGCGCGGCGGCCAGGGCTGCGGCTTCCGTGACGCGCACCAGCTCCATGGCGACGTTTCGTTCGATTGGCTGCTGGGAATTCGCACTGCTCATAGCTATAGCCTCTCGCTCCAGATTCGGTGACACCGCTGTGTCCATGCAATCATACGACAACTGGCGCCAATCGGGGTATCATTCCGCCCGATTATCCCTCTGAGCCCACGATAGCGGATTTGTCCCTGCCGGTGCAAAGCCGGCTGTGAGCATGATGATTCCGTCGGGTGTCCGGGCCGACGGGCGCCGTAGTGCCCTTTCGCCCGGGACATTCTGGTACAATCTGTGGGATTTGGCCGGAGTTGCGCGGCTGTGCATCGAAAGGAGGAAGCAATGACGTTCACCCCGTCCGAAATCGAGACCCTGGACCGAATCGAGCAAGAATCAGGGGCCGATCTTGTAGAGATGCACGGGTGTGCCCGCTGCACTTTGCTTGCAATAGCACGCAACCTGGACCTTGCTGATGATGACTCCCTCGACACCGCGCTCCGTGCGGGTATAACTCTTTCCGGTGGCATAGCGGGGACACGCAACCACTGTGGTGCGTTGCTGGGTGGAGTCATGGCTATAGGGATTGAGGCAATCAAGGGCAGCCCTCGCGAGGCCAACGCCGCGGAGAAGCAGGCAGCCTCCGACTTGTCGAAGCAGTTCTACCGTCGATTCGAACGGGAGATAGGGCATGCACTGTGCCGTGACATTCGCGATGCCGCGCTGGGGCGGCCATTCGATACCTCGGACCCGGACGAGGCTCGCAAGTACGTGGAGGCAGGTGGGGTGGAGATGTGTGCCGGGGTTGTGGGGAAGGGTGCGCGCATGGCTGCGGAGATGATACTGGAGCTGCGGCGC
>CAZQML010000030.1:0-4564 GCA_964594245.1 uncultured Dehalococcoidales bacterium
ACAAAGCTGGCCCGCAAGATGGTTACCGAATATGGCATGAGCGACCGACTTGGCCCTCGTACGTTCGGAACGCGACAAGAGATGGTCTTCCTTGGCAAGGAAATCAGCGAGCAGAGGGACTACGGCGACCAAGTTGCCCAGCAGATAGACGAGGAGGTCCACAGCCGCATCCAGCGGGCACACACCACTGCGAGGCGCATACTGGACAACAATGCCGACAAGCTCAAGCAATTGGCGGAATTGCTGATTGAGAAGGAAACCCTGGGCGAGGACGAGATCAACGGCCTATTCGCTGCACCGGAAACCCAGCCCGCGGCCACCTAACTCCACGTGAGAATCCGCCCTGCCACGCCCACCCGGGCCGGCATGCATCAGGATTTGCCGATTCGCGTCGTCTCTTCCTCAATCACAGCCTCATCCAACTTCACAAAAAGCGGCTGCGGCTCGCTGAGGGCCTGACCTGCGGTAGGAAGCACCATCTTCCAACCTCGTTCCAGCACAGTCCCCGAGAAACCGAGAGACGCGTGCAGCTTCTGGGAACTGAAAGGCAAGACCGGGTAAAGTCCGGTGCTGAGGGCCGACAGGACACCCAGCACGGTGAAGACAGACCTGGCCGCGTCATCCTTAGACTGCTTGATGCTCTTCCAGGGCGCCTGCTCGTCCAGATACCGGTTTGCCTTCTGGGCGAGCGACATGGCATTGCGCACCGCCTCTCTGAAGCTACACCGGCCTAGCGCGTCGCCTATGTTTCCAATAGTCTGTTCAGCTTCCTCCAGCAACAGCCGACTGGGCGCATCAAGGTCTCCCGGGTCGGGTATCACACCCGCGAAGTTGCGATGACAGAAGGTAAGCACGCGGTTGGCCAGGTTCCCGTACGTGGCCACCAGCTCGTCGTTGTTGCGACGAACGAACTTCTCCCACGAGAAGTCACTGTCCTGCGTCTCGGGCATCACAGCCGTGAGATAGTAGCGAAGCGCGTCGGGGTCATACTTTTCGAGGTAGTCGGTGAGCCAGACAGCCCAGTTCCGGCTCGTAGACAGCTTCTCACCCTGGATTGTCAGAAACTCATTGGCAGGGACGTCGTAGGGGAGGTTCAAGCCGCCGTAGCCCATGAGAGTAGCAGGCCAACTCAAGGTGTGAAAGAAGATGTTGTCCTTGCCGATGAAGTTGTATATCTTCGCGTCCTCTTTCCAGTATCTTTCCCACGCCGTGTCATCTCCCTGGAGATGCGCCCACTCCTTGGTCGCAGACAGGTAGCCAATGCAGGCCTCAAACCACACGTAGATACGCTTATTCTCGAAACCCTCGACCGGCACCGGCACTCCCCAGTTTATGTCACGCGTGATGGCCCGGTCGCGCAGACCTTCGTCAAGGAACCTGCGAGTGGAGCCCATCACACTCTGTCGCCAGTGCGAATTGCTGGACACCCACGCAGCCAGTTCCTCCTGGAGAGCACTCAGTTTCAGAAAGAAGTGCTCCGACTGCTCGAACCGAGGGACTCCTCCACACACCGCGCAGCGCGGGCTGTTCAAGTCCACCGGGTCCAACGGCTTCCCGCATGATTCGCACTCGTCTCCGCGCGCGTTTGGCGAGCCACAGTTGGGACAGATGCCCTGCACGTAGCGATCCGGAAGGAATCTCCGGCAGGACGGGCAGTAAGCCTGCAGCATTGAGTCACGAAAGAGGTAGCCCTTGCGTAGCAACGTGAGGAACATGTCCTGTGTCACTTCCGCGTGATTGGCCGTGCCTGTCGTCGTGAACAGGTCGAACGAGATGCCGAGTCGCTCCCAGCAGTCCAGAAATTCGGCGTGGTACTTCGCGCCGATAGCCGCCGGGGTCGTGTTCTCGCGCTCTGCACGAATAGTGATGGGCGCGCCATGCATGTCACTCCCGGACACCATCAACACTTCGTTCCCAATAATGCGATTGTATCGGGCGAAGATGTCCGCAGGCAGGTAGGCACCGGCAATCTGGCCGAGGTGAAGCGGACCGTTCGCGTACGGCCAGGCAACACCCACGTGAATACGCTCAGTCAAGTCGTTCTCCTTTTGCCGCCACCCTCCAAACAGTCAGCATATATGCCAATCCAAACAGCACACAGGGCGGGAGTCGATTATATAGGACGGCGTATCTCCCTGCCACCCTGTTCCTTGACGCAAGCCGAACGCGCCCTGTATATTCTGAGGCAAGTCTAAGCCGCTGGAGGAGCCATGCAGTATCCCAAATTCAAGGATATGGAGCGCGCCTACGGTTTCGACGAGGTGGCCCTCGTACCGGGTGACGTCACGGTGAACCCCGACCAGACGGACATACGCTTCGTCGTTGGCCCGTATGAACTCCAATTCCCTATCCTTGCTTCCGCCATGGACGCTGTCGTCAGCCCCGCCAGCGCTATCGAGTTCGGCAAACTCGGCGGCCTCGCAGTCCTGAACCTCGAGGGATTGCAGACACGCTACGATGACCCGGACGCAGTCCTCCAGCAGCTGGCCGAGTCATCGCAGCACGAGGTGACCGCCCTGCTGCAGAGGCTCTATGCGACGCCCATCAGGGAGGACCTGATCAGCGAACGCATCGCGACCATCAAGAAGGCAGGCGTCATCTGTTCCGTTTCCGTCACGCCGGCCAACACGAAGCGCTTTGCGCCCGTCGCCAAGGAGGCGGGAGTAGATATACTCGTGGTCCAGTCAACCGTGACCACAGCCAGCCACAGCTCAAAGAGCGAGAAGGGCCTCGTACTGAGCGAGCTCTGCGAAGCGATGAAGCTGCCGGTCATCGTCGGCAATTGCTGCAGCTACAACTCGGCCCTCGAGTTGATGAGGACGGGCGTTAATGCGATCCTCGTGGGCGTTGGCCCCGGCGCTGCCTGCACGAGCCGTGAAGTCCTCGGCATTGGAGTGCCGCAGGTTTCAGCCACATCTGAGTGCGCCGCAGCTCGAGAGACATACTTCAAAGAGACAGGCAAATACGTTTCCTTGATTACCGACGGCGGTATTCGACTGGGCAGTGATCTCTGCAAGTCGTTTGCGTCAGGAGCCGACGCAGTGATGATTGGCTCACCCCTCGCCCAGGCCAAGGGAGCCCCCGGGCGTGGCTTCCACTGGGGCATGTCGCATCCTCACCCCGCCCTACCCAGAGGAACCAGGGTCAAGGTAGGTAGCACCGCGACGCTCGAGCAAATAATCTTCGGTCCTTCGTCCGTCACGGACGGGACACAGAACCTGGTTGGCGCCCTTCGCACCAGCATGGGGATGTGCGGTGCGAAGACCATTCGCGAGATGCAGCACACGAGGATGATTGTCGCCCCTGCTATCAAGACCGAGGGCAAGTATCTCCAGATGACGCAGGGCTCATAGCCGCGCACCGGACACAAGCTGGCCCCTTCAACGACACTGCCACGCCTCCAGACAGCCACGTGGTTGCTCTGTCCCTGGGATGCCCTCCAGCGCGTCACGGAGATGCGAAACCGACTGAGCGGCGAAGCCGCAGCAGTCGCGTACTACTGCTACTCATCATCATCACCCCCATCTTCCTCATCCCCATCCTCGTCCTCCTCCGGCGAAGAGCCGTTCAGGCTCGCAACATGGGCCCCAATCGAAACAGAGCTGTCATGGACGGGCTGGCGCAGCTTGTAGGATGAAGCGTCCACCGCTGCCCGTGCCGACGTCAACAGGTCCGTGCCGTCCGCCGCATCGATGAACAGTGCTCCGACCCCGGCGCGCCACAGGATAGAAACCTGAGCAGTAGAGATAGGCTGCCCGATTTGCAGAACAAGCGGCCTGCCGGTCGCCGTGCAGACCCGACGGCACTCGATTACGACAGCGAGCGCTCCCACATCCAGGGACCCGGTCGAAAGAAGGACCGCCTCGACTCCAAGAGCGCCAATCGCCCGTAGACTGCTGCTCTCAACGCCGGGGGCTACCTCAACGAAACAGCCGACACCTTCAAGTGCCAATACGTCGGCGGGCCCATCGGCATCACAGATTATGAAGTCGCAACCTGAGCCGGAGACAACTTCTGCAAGCGGTGCGCCCTTCCGCAGACGGACGCCCACCGGCATGTCCCCGGCCACCTCGACCGCCTTGCGCACGGGCAACTCACCGGTCTCACTGTCACCGACGACCACGACGGAGTCGGCGCTGGCGCGCATTGCCGACAGGGTCTTCATTGCCGGAATCTTGCGTACCCCCACAAGGATGAGCATCCGCCGCACGCCCGCGCTTGAGCCGCCCATCCCAAACCCGATTCGGGACGACGTCTTGCGCAATGAATCAAGTCGGTCAGCAATCCTGCTCAATGCAAAGCTCCTGTCTCAGGCAGTCAATGAAGTGGCGCACAAAACGACTCAGCGCGCTAGCCACATCCGAAGATAGCCAGCCGGGCAACACTCAGGCTCGGCCTTCAAGCCCCGCAGACGACGTGCACTCAGGCGTCGCCTACCCGGCCGTCTCGGCAGCCTGCTCCGGCTGCTTCTCCTCGGCAGCCACGGCACCTTCCGCAGCGCCTTCCACGGGCGCGGCAAGGACCCCGCGCTGAACCTCGACCTTCACCACAACGAGTTCCGGGT
>CAZQML010000031.1:0-2641 GCA_964594245.1 uncultured Dehalococcoidales bacterium
CCTGTCAGGGCGGGTGCGATGATGTCCTTCACGTTGCCCACCGCTTTCTGGACGCCCAGGCCGCCCCAGCGGGCGCCGCCGTCGTGCACAAGCTGGGCCTCGTACTTGCCGACCGAGGTCCCGGCCTGCACGTGACCGACCCCGAGCGCGCCGTTTTCGGTGGTCACCCTTGCCTCGATGGCCGGGTGCCCTCTCCAGCTCCATGTCTGCAGTGCAGTGATTGACTTGATGCTTGAGCCGTTGGTCATCAGGAAACCTCTCTTCCTTCAGCAGCGCTTCATTATCAGCGACACCGTCAGATCATTCAAGCTGATATTCGGCTCGGCGACTATCCCGCTGTTGAGCTTCCACAGCGCCGTGCCGGTGTCGTGTGTCGTGAGTGCGGCCCGGAGGTCTACCCCTGCCTCGGCTGCTTCCTGCAGAGTGAGACCGTCCACGATGCCTCCTGCAAGGCAGGGCATTTCCTCCATGTCGGTGATGAACTGTGCTCCGGGGCCGTCCGTGCCGTCGGTGTCCACCGAAGCCATGACGATGTTGGGGCTGCCGCTGATCCGGGTGGCGGCGGCCACGGCGAACTCCTGGTTCCTGCCGCCGATACCCGCTGACTTGCCAACGGCTACCACAAGCTCACCACTTGTGAAGAGCGCGCACGGTGCTTCGAACGGCTGCCCCCTCAGGTCGACCGTTCGTGATATCTCCGCCAGGTAGAATCCGGCCTGGCTTGCTTCGACTGCTCCCACCTCCTCCGCGAGCAAACAGGCCTTGAATCCGAGTTCCTCCGCCCTCTTCATTGCAGCCGGTAGCTTGGCGGTCTGCCTCGGGCCGGGCATTGCGCCGAATATGCGGAATCGCATTCTCTCAAATTCGTCCGCCTTGACCGAGTCGTACGCCGGGTCGGCCCTGGCAAGGAACTCGCGTACGCTTACAGGCACCTCGTCCCATGCCCCCCATCGCTTCAGGTTGTCGATGGCCAGCTCGTAGCTGGTCGCATCCGGCAGCGTGTGCAGCCAGAAATTCTCGTGTATCAACTCGTGGTAGCTGCCGGGGTCTATGGAGATGATGTGAATCGCCCTTGCCGGCTGGATGTGCCGCGATATCCTTCCGCCCTTCATCATGTCGAGGTGGTTTCGTATTGGATTCAGGTCTGCTGTGGGGGCGCCCTTCTCAATCTGCATGATGCGCGTGGTGTTCTTCACGTCTTCAAGTGTTACACCCGGAACGGGCATGGTGAGCGTGGAGGAGACGCCGTTGCCGACACAGGTGAAGACGAGGTCTCGCTCCGTGAGCGTGCGTGTCATCTGCAGAATCCGTTCGCAACCGCGGACACAATCCTCGTCAGGCACCGGGTGTCCTCCCAGCGTGACGCCGATTCTCTTGAGAATGATTGGGTGCCCTTTCTTGTCGATGACATGCCCACCGGTTATTCTGTCGCCCAGCACGTCCTCAATAGCTTTGGCGACCCTTTGCATCCCTTTGCCCGCCCCGAACACGAAGATGTTTCCAAGCTCGGACAGGTCATATCTCTCCTCGCCCGGTCGGGGCGTCCCATCGGGTTCGAACTGGCTGCCACCGACTACCAGCACGCCGTTCTCGATGCGCACGAGCAGTCTTGTGTTCCAGTATGGGTCGGCAGACTGGAGACCTGCCTCGAGTATAGTCAGCAAGGCCGCTCTGCCGGCCACATTCCCGTGGGAGACGAGCTGTTCCCTGTTCTGTATCCTCATGGCAGTGTTGCCGCCTCGCGCTCACTCGAGCACTGTGGGCCCATGCCGCTAATGCAAGGATGAAGCTGGCGGGCTGGTAGTGCAGTTGGCTCTTTCACTCACATGACTCTGACAACGCCAGTCGCTGGGTTGGGGGCGCAAGTGAGCCGACGCTGCTAGTATGCCGCATCTGTGGACGTACGCTCAAGCCTGCAAGCGCGGCCAGGGCGACATTGCGATTCTTCGACGATATGCGCTGCACTTGGGCATGGCGGAGCTGCAGAGAGGTCGGGCACTCGAACGCCTGAAGGGTGACGGAATCGTAGACCGTAAATAGGTTCCCTTCGGAGGGTTGACAAAACGGGACGGGTCAGGAACTATAGGCACATTGTGGTATATCGCGAACCGAGGTATCATGTCTCGGACTCGGTGCGCTGAAAGGAGCTTCGCCAACAATGAAGAGACCTGTGGCTGTCATAGTCGATGCACCGGCGGCGGTGCCGCAGGAAACGGTTGAGCAGTACGATCTTGGCATCGTCCCCCTCCACGCAATCATCGACGGCAAGGACTATCCTGAGACAGATGTCGACATGGACTGGCTGCTGCAGCGACTTGAACAGAAGGGCGATGTGCCGACCACGTCAGCGACGTCAATCGGCGAGTTCCTGCAGGCATATGAGTTGGCCGCTGAGCATGCCGAAGCCATAGTTTCAATACACATGACGTCCAGGTTCACCAAGACGTACGAGAATGCGCTTGAGGCCCGCAAGATGTATCTCGAGCAACACCCGGGCGTGCGGATCGAGGCCGTCGACTCGGAGACGGTGGAGGCGGGGGAAATGCCGATTGCGCTTGAGGCGGCGAGACTCGCCATGGACGGGGCCGACTTCGACGAAGTGGTGAGAAGGACCTACGAGCTACGCGACGCGATGTGCTCG
>CAZQML010000032.1:0-13305 GCA_964594245.1 uncultured Dehalococcoidales bacterium
CAGGCGACCCTCATCATGTATCTACAGCTACGTGACGCGGTGTGTCCCATGAGAGCAGAGTGAAAGGACACACCTTGTTCTAGCGCGGGCCGAACAGGCCTGTGCCAATTCGCACCATGTTGGCGCCTTCCTCGATGGCCACCCGGTACGTGTCGCTTGTTCCCATCGACAGATGTCGCATCGCGACCCGAGGGATGCCGAGGCTCTCAATATGGCTGAACAGCTGTCTTGTGTCCGTGAAACAGGGCCTGTACACGTTCGCAGACGATCCGAGTGGGCCCATCGTCATGAGTCCCAGCACCTGCACGTTGTCGAGCAAGGCAATCTGCCGCACCAGGTCCTCCGTCGCCTCGGGCAGCACGCCGGCCTTCTGGGGCTCACGGCCGCTGTTGACCTCGATAAGCACGGGCATGCGGCGTCCCAGAGCACAGCACTTCTCGTCTATCCGCCGCGCCAGTGATATGGAAGCTACACTCTGTACCAGGTCGAACATGTCCAGCGTGCTCTGCCTCACATCATGCTCGCGTAGACGGCCTATGTAATGCCACTGCGCCCGTTGTCCAACCAAGCCTTGCGCCACCCGCGTGTCGCGGATGTAGTTCTCTCCGACGACGCGTATGCCCGCCGTAACTGCTTGCAGCACCTGGTCAGCCGTACGCGCTTTCGCTGCGGCCACTACCTCAACGTAGTCCGGCACTTCGCTCAGAACCCGCCTTACGTTCTCGGCAATCTCTGGCATTGGCGTTTTCAGGCCTGGCTGCGGCAGCTGTCGCCGCTGCTGAACAGCAGAAACCTATGATAACAAGAACGCGGAGAACTGTCCGTCTGCTGCTATAATGCGACGACCCTGACGCGCTTTGAACGTGCGCAGGACCCTGAGGATACAACAGTGGTTGCACCAACAGTACTGATAGTCATCCCGGCGCTGAACGAGGTCTCCACAATCGGGCAAGTGTTGGACGAGATTCCTTTTGACGAACTCAGAAGGATGGGCTACGAGCCACGCGCTCTCGTTGTGGACAACGGAAGCTCGGATGGCACCAGGCACGTCGCACTGGAGAAGGGCGCAGAGGTCGTTGACGAGCCACGTCGCGGCAAAGGCATGGCGATGCGAAGGGCGTTTCGCGACGTGTCGGCGGACTTCGTCTTCATGCTGGACGGAGATGCGACATACCCGCCCTCCCACATACCCGGCATGTTGCACGTACTGGAGGACGGCCACGACGTAGTCATCGGCTCAAGGCTGGCCGGGACGCGTGCCCCCGGCTCCATCAGCAGACTGAATGTCATTGGAAACCGTCTCCTGACCTTGTTGGCCTGTACCCTCTATGGAGTCAGGACCAGCGACCTGTGCACGGGCTACTGGGGCTTCCGGGGGGAGGCGCTTTCGAAATTACAGCTCTCGGCGAAGGGTTTCAACCTGGAGGCAGAGTTCTTCGCTGAGCTTGCCCGAAACCATCTTCGGCTGGGAGAGTTGCCAATACACTACAGACGCCGCCCGACTCCCGCAAAGCTGCGCTCCCTGAGAGACGGCGCCAGAATCGCCCGCACACTGCTTGGCAAGAGGTTCTGAAAGATGCAGCTCCGCTCCCGGGCTGAAGCCACCTCGCCGGACAGCACCCGCCTGAACGACACGTCCCCTTCCCTTTTCCCCACGATATCCCTGGTGGTCCCCTGCTACAGTCCGGAGAGGCTTGAAGACATCCTCGCGCTGCTCGACAGCGTCGAGCGGCAGACCCATCAAGTGAATGAGCTCATCATCGTCGTCCAGAGGTCGCAGCTGCTCCGGTCGCGATTGGAGGCGCGCCTTGCTGATAGCGCCTTGCCCGGCTGGCGGCTCGTCTTCCTCGAACTGGAGCCTCAGGTCTCCAGGGCGCGAAATGCAGGCATAGGAGAGACGAGCAGCGATATAGTCGCGTTCGTTGATGACGACGCTGTTCTGTTTGACGACTGGGCAGAGAGAACGTGCGAGACCTATGCTCTCCGCCGGGACATTATCGGGGTGGCGGGTGCTATCGTCCCGCTCTGGGACCGGCCCTCAATGGCGTGGTTCCCCCGGGAGCTCTACTGGATGCTCTCGTGCACCTACTGGACCTCACCAACACCCGTGCGCGTTCGCAACGGCTACGGGGCCAACATGTCCTTCCGCCGTGAAGCGTTCGACTCGGGTCGCCGTTTCGACGACTCTGTGGGCATCGGGGGGTGGGGTGCAAGCGGATGGCACGGCGTTGGCGGTGAAGAACCAGAGCTGGCCATACGGGTGGTCCAGGAGACGGGGAGAGCAATCCTGTACGTGCCTGACATAAGAGTCTGGCACCGTGTCATGTCCCATCGTCTCACGTTGCGGAACCTTGCACGACGGGCCTACTGGGAAGGGTGGTTCAAGGCGACACTCACCAGGCGGTTTCGCAACGAGTCCGGCCTCCTTGGCACCGAGCGCTCCCTGCTCAAAGACATCGCTGCGGGCCATGTGCGCCGTCTCCTCTTGATGACAGGACAGCCCCTCACCGCGCTCAAGCAGCAGTCGACAATCTGCCTGGCGGTGGCTTGTGTTGCGGTCGGCTACTTCGCGGGAAAGCTGAGCGACCCGAGAGGGAAGAGCGACCGCCCGTAGCAGGAATACATGACTGGGATGATGAGCAATGAAGGCTAGGATCGGCATCGCAGGTTCGGGGTACATAGCGCGTGGGCTTGTCCTTGCACTGGAGGGTCAACAGGACCTTGAGGTGGCCCGTGTACTGACTCGCACGGACCCCTCGCGACGCGGCGACTTCCCGCGACCGGAACTGCTGACGACCTCAATCAACGAGATTGTCGACAGCTCCGACCTGGTGGTGGAGTGCAGTGGGGATGTCCTGCACGCAACGGTGATTGTCGATGCGGCTCTTCTTGCCGGCCTCCCTGTCGTGACAATGGACGCAGAGATGCAGGTCACAACCGGCTCCTATTTCGTCGGGCGAGGACTGATAACCGAGGCGGAGGGAGACCAGCCTGGTTGCCTCGCTGCGCTCAAGGAGGACGCCGTCCGGATGGGCTTCAAGCCTTTCGTATACGGAAACATCAAGGGCTTCTTGAATCATACTCCCACGTTGAGTGACATGGAGTACTGGGCCGCAAAGCAGGGCATCTCCATTGACAAGTGCATCGCCTTCACTGATGGCACCAAGGTACAAGTCGAGCAGGCACTGGTGGCGAATGGACTGGATGCGACCATCGCTGCAGACGGGCTGCTGGGACTGCAAACCGAAGGCATCTACGACGCAGGGCAGGAACTGGCGAAGAGGGCAAAGGACTCAGGTCACGCTCTGTCCGACTTCGTGCTCTCGCCTGCGTCGCCTCCCGGCGTCTTCATCGTCGCCGAACATGACGAGCGGCAGCAGCTCTATCTGCGCAACTTCAAGCTTGGAGATGGCCCGTACTATGTGCTCCTGCGGAACTACCACCTGTGTCATCTCGAGATTCCGAAGAGCATTCGCCGGGTGCTCACCGGAGGAGGCGTTCTGTTGAACAACTCACCCTCACCGGCCATCGGTGTCGCTGCTGTTGCGAAGAGGACGATGAAGAAAGGACATGTCTTTCAACAGGCGATCGGCGGTTTCGATGTGCGAGGAATCGCAGTGAAGGTCGTAGACAATCCAGACCACGCCCCCATAGGATTGCTCGAAGGGGCGGTAGTGCGCCACCGGATTGAGCCCGACCAGCAGGTGAGCATCAACGACATCGATATCCCCGACAGCCTCGCGCACGCCGCGTGGAAGACCATACGCGACTCCTCCGCTGCGTCAGGAGGCTGACGGGAGCAGCTCAGACCTCTCGACTTCCTGATTCCATCTCTTCTGCGGTGGCATCAGTTCTCCGCCTGAGCACGAAGACTCGCAGGTCGCGCAGGAACCTGCGGAGAGCCTCGCGGTCTCTGCTGCGAAGGACGTATAGCAGCGCCCACTTGCACAGAAGCAGCGGGAAAAGAGACAGGTGGTAGACGTACACGTGTCGGGGAAAACACTCCCTGACCAGCTCGTAGTAGGCAGACGGATTCGTGGAGTTGATGTGGAGCTTGCTCGCGGAGGCGCCCACCTTGTGCCAGGCTCTGGCCGAAGGTGCAAACAGGACGCCGTAGCCGGCCGCCGATGCTCTCAGACAGAACTGGATGTCTTCGTAACCGACCAGGTGCCGGGCGTTGAACGACCCTGCCTGTGTGATGACCTGTGGTCTGAACAGCAGCACTGCCCCACTGACCCAGTCCACGCGCCGGACGCTCTGGTACTCGGTCGCGTCCCTCTTCCCATCTCCACGGCGGCGGTGGATCTTGGAGCCCCATCGTCGAATCTCCCCACCCGCCGACCAGACGATATCTGACCGGCCGCCGCAATCGTAGTAGTACACTTTGGCCCCGACAATCCCGATGTCCTCATCGGCGGAAGCCGCGTTAACCAGTTCCTCAACCATGTGAGAGTCCGCCACCATGTCGTTGTTCATTATCAGGACATAGTCCGGAGCTTCATGACGCAGTACGCGACGCACGCCACTGTTGTAGCCACCACCACAGCCGAGATTCGTCGTGTTGCGGACAACAGAGATAGATGTCCCGAACAGGGACTCGAGGATAGACGGGTCATCGCCGTCAGAGCCGTTGTCGACCACCGTGATGTCGAAGTTCGGGTAGGTCTGCCGCTGCAGCGAAAGCACACACTCAATAGTGTCGTCGACACCGTTCCAGTTCACGGTGACTACGGAAACCAGCGGCGGCCGGCTCTTGTTCGTATCTGTGACGGACCCTGCGGCCATTTTCCGTTCACCACTTGTACCCATAAGTACCAGGACGTATGTATAATAGGGCTCGAATACCCTGATGTCCATACGGACAGGGCTCCTCTGATTCGATGGGCCCCGGTTCTATGGGGTGGTCCGGCTCCCGGGACGATTAGATCATGAAGGGCATTGAAGTCAAGAAACTCGAACTGCACCCTGACGACCGCGGCTTCTTCTGTGAACTGTACAGGCAAGACTGGCGTTCATTCTTCGATAAACCGGTGGTCCAGTTCAACCTCAGCTCGAGCTTCCCCGGCATCGTTCGTGCCTGGCATCGTCACGCCAGAGGTCAGGTCGACTACTTCATTGTCGTTGACGGTGCCTTACGCATCTGCGCCTATGACGGGAGTTCGCATGAACTCTTTGAGGTGGTCGCGAGCCATCGTCGGCCATCGATAGTGCGTATACCGGGTCACTACTATCACGGGACGATGGCGGTCGGAGACACCTCCGCGCTGACCCTGTATGGCACAACTCGCCTCTACGACTATGACGACCCGGATGAAGAGAGGCTGCCGTGGAACGACGCCGGCGTCAAGCCTTCCGACATCAATGGCAGAATCGATGACCCGCGAGTGGGGCGGCCGTGGGACTGGTTCTCTGCTCCTCACAGGTAGCTCGTGAAAGGGCTGGCAGACCACATGGGAAAGAGAGTTCTCGTCACCGGAGGCTGTGGCTATATCGGCAGCATCCTGGTCCCCATGCTTCTCGCACGTGGCCACACGGTGAGGGTTCTCGACAAGCTCTATTTCGGCGAAGAGCCGCTGAGCGCTGTCAAAGACCGCATAGAGCTTGTGCCTGGAGATGTGAGGGCGATGGATGGCGCGGTGCTGGACGACATGGAGGCAGTCATTCACCTCGGGTCTCTCAGCAATGATCCCACCTCGGAATTCCATCCCGAGGCGACAGACTCAATCAACCACCGCGGGACGACGGCGCTGGCGGAAGCCTGTAAGGCGCGGGGCATAGGCACCTTCACCTTCGCCTCAAGCTGTGCCGTCTACGGGTTCCACGTTGAGGGCGTCGTCGACGAGGGTTTCCCTGCAGAACCACAGAGCAGCTACGCGCGCTCGAAGCTTGCTGCCGAGAGGGACCTGCAGTCGATGGCTGACGATACGTTTTGCCCGGTCATCCTGCGGCAGGCAACGGTCTGTGGTCTCTCTCCCCGGATGAGATGGGATATCGTGCTCAACGCATTCGTGATGCACGCATTCAAGTCGGGCCGACTCGACGTGTGGTACGGAGGAGAGGCATGGCGGCCGATTGTAGATGTGAAGGATGTGGCTGCCGCGCACATATGCTGCATCGAGGCGGAGCCGCGCGTCGTCCGGGGACAGGTTTTCAATGTTGTCCATGACAACTTCCGAATCCTCGACCTGGCCCGGCGTGTCGCGGAGACCCTTGGCGGTCTAGGCATCGATGTTGGTATTGATGTCAACCGCGACGAGGTCGATCGTCGGAGCTACCGAACCAGCGGGGAGCGTATCAGCCGGGTGCTGGACTTCCGGGCGCTCGTGTCGCCCGAAGAAGCCGTAAGGGAAATCGCATCGGCATTGCAGGATGGCCGGTACCGTGACTTCGACCATCCGGCGTACTACAACATGGCCTGGTTGAAGCTCCTGCTCGACGTCGAAAGCCGTCTCAACACAACGGGGCCCGTACTATAGACAGCCCGGCTGCAAGGACGCAGGTGTGAGCCAACCACGACATCTGCGCATTGGGATTGTCGGATGCGGGGTCGTAGCTACCGGCCATATCCGGGCTCTGCGTGCCTGCAAGGGAGTCTCGCTGGTGGCCGTGTGCGACCAGGATATTGAGACAGCTGCGAGGGTCGCCCGCGACTATGGCATCAGTCGTGTCTATGCCCACAGAAGCGAGCTTTTCGCAGCAGAGCAGCTCGATGCTGTCCACATAACGACTCCTCCACATACGCATTCTCGCCTCTGCCATGAAGCAATAGATGCAGGGTGTCACGTCCTCGTTGAGAAGCCGGTGTCACTCACAACGAGTGAACTTGATGGACTGCTCAGCGCCTCCCAAGAACGCTCTCTCAAGTTGTGCGGAGTCCACAACGGCCTCTTCCAGCCCGTCTTTGTGCGTGCGAGGCAACTCGTAGAGAGGGGCAAGATAGGGAGCATTCGGGCAATCCACATCACCGACTGTGTTCCTGCCGATCTGGACATGCTGAGGCACCGTAATCATTGGTGCCACGCTCTCCCCGGCGGCATTTTCGGTGAGATGTTGGCACATCCTCTCTATCTGGCCAACGCATTTCTACCCCATCTTGAGGTCGCCAACGTCCACAGCGCGAAGTTGGGGAGTGTCGATTGGATTCTGAAAGACGAGCTGAGAGTGCTCCTGCGAACCGAATCAGCGGTTGTCACCCTCGAGTTGTCGGTCAACGGAATGGCCTGGGAGAAGACAATCGACATCGTCGGCACTGCTGGCAACATCCGCCTCGACAGGACGAGCGGCATTCTTGAATTGCACCAACCTGCGCGGACATGGAATCGGGCCTCTCACGCTTCCAGGAATGCCACACATTGCCTCGACTGGCTATCCCAGACTGCTGCCATGTCACTTCGCGCAGTCCTGGGCCGATATGACACCGGGCACCGTGCGCTGGTCCGTCGCTTTGTCGACTCGGTCAGACAGGACTGCGAACTCCCGGTCACCACCAACGAACTCCGCGAGGTGACCCTCTTGTATGAGATGGTCACTACGGCAATCTAGCCGGGCGGTGTCGCACTCAAGCTGCGAAGCTCACCGTCTATACCGGGTGAGCCGAATCTCTATGCGGACCCGACAGCCGGCGCTCGCACGTCACCGGGAGCGCCAGAGCGGGGACCGTGTGACAAGTATCAACGCCGCGACGCAGCCATGCGCAGTCAGGTACACCCAGCCAATTGCCTCAACGCCACCGATGCTGACGAAATGATAGCTGGCCCCCAGGACAACCGTGGTGAGTGCCAGCCTCCATAGAAGCAACTCGCGAAGACCTCCCCTCACCCTCAACACGGCGAAGTGGACCCTCTCTACAGCAATCGGGAAGGCCGCCACAACGAGAATCTTCAGAAGCTCCAGAGACCGTGTGGAGTAGCTCGTCCCGAATGCCAGCAACAGTCTGTCCCCGAGCAGCAGCAGCAGGAGCGCTGCAGGGACCAGGAGCGCGAAGCTCAGCTGGAAGGACCGGAGTACGTTGTGATGGAGAAGCTTCTTGTCGTAGGACGCCTCGGCGAAGAGCGATTGGGCGATTGAGCCGGGGATGTAGAAGAGCACTGTTGACATGGCCCAGGCGATGTAGAAGAAGCCGTTCTCTTCAGGCCCCAACACGTTGATTACTATCAACGGCATCAGGTATTTGGGCATCGAGCCAACCAGGCTGACAATGTAGCTCAGGCCTGAGAAGCCCCAGGCCCGCCGGACAAGTCGTGCCCCCAACTCCAACGTCACCGCATAGCCGGGCACTACCCGCGGCATGAGCACGAGCAGCGAGACGACGAGCGCAGCCATCGTTGCAAGACCCCAGCTCGCAACGATGCCGAACGCGTGGAAATGCGCCAGGAAGAGCAGCGGAAGAAACAGCTTGAGCGCTCCGAAGATGACATCCTTTATAAGCAGGAACTTGGCCTTTCGACAGCCAACAAATGCGGCGCTGGCAGAGCCGGTCACGTTGCTGGCCACGGCGAAACACACGAAAGCCGCGAGGAAAACCGGCTGTGAGCCCACAAACCCGATGCGTGGCGACCAGATGCCAAGTCCGGCTGCACAGACGAGCGATACCACCAGCGTGGCAGCACCGGAATATGTAAGACACGTGTTCAGCAGTTGAACTGGATTGCGGGCACGTGACAAGAATCGCACCACGAATGTGTCCAGGCCAACGTGACCGATGAGCGAGACAAGTCCAATCGTCGAGATGATGGCCGAGCTGTAGCCAACTTCAGCCTCGGTATAGAACCGGGCCACTATCACCCAGAAGAAGAAACCCAGAGCGGATACTGCCGCCTGGGCAAGCATCAAGTAGAACGCGTTGGTGTAAAGGGAAGAGGAAGCCAAGTCCAGGAGCTGCGACAGGGTCGCCGAACGACTGACGAGCTTATGCATGGGCACCTTTCACTCCGGCGATTCGACCCGGTCGGTCATCCTGCGCTCAAACAGGCATGGTTCCGTCAACGGCGGTCGCACGCAACGCCCTTCATTGCCCGGTGTACTCGAAGACCATGACCTCCGGTACAAGATGGCCGGAAACCATTGTCCTCGATGAGGACTCGAATGCCAGGGAGTAATCCTGTAGCGCTTCCAGAGGCACTGCGGAAACCAGGGGGTCAGAGCTCACGAGTCTGAGACGCTCATCCCCCGACTCATCCAGATAGGACTGGGCCTCCTCGTAGGATGGGAAGTACTCAACTCCCAGGATCTCTTTCCGGCTCCCAGAGACCCCCGGGCTCTCGCTGTAGCGGACCACGGTGAACTCCTCTGGCTGAAACGCCTGCCCCGAAAAGTTGCAGAGCCGGACAATCGTAGAGTTGTAGTACTGCGGGTAGTATAGGACTATGGACTCCCATTCGCCGCTGGAAGTCCGCTGGTCGTAGACCTCGAAGAACTCGGCCCGCTCGCGGCCACCCCAGGCGGCGATCCCGTGAAAACTGCGCACGGAGGTATTGATGTCCACGACCACGAATCTGGAGTCAACCGCCTGCAATACGGAATTTCCCTCTCTCTCAGATTGGGCAAGGAAGAAGCTGGCTGCCACTTCGGCCCCCTGTTGGAACGGGTTGGAAACCGGGATCCTGTGACTCACACTGGTTATCCAGTGCCCGTAGTCCCACCATGCCATGACGCTGTACGCACCGGCGGGATAGTCGAAGTCAACACCGGCGCCGGGGTCCTCATACAGCTCATAGTAGGCATCCTTCCCTATAGGCTCCGGCGTGTTGCTTCCCAGCCATTGGAGTGTCTCGTACCAGCCATCTGTCATCAGCGATGGCTCTGCAGCGAAATTGTGGGCCATAGTGACGCTTGGCACAACGAGAGCCACAGCCAGGACTACAGCGACAGTCCCCAATCTGAACATGGCGTTTGTTCTCTGCGCCCGCTGTGTCTGAATGGCCCTTCGCTCCGCCTTGCTTCTCGCCCCGGTCGTCGTTGCGATACGCCGTGACAGAATCCCGGCCTGCTTCGCGCACCACCCGCCCTGCAGTATCCACGCCACAAGGAAGCCTGTGAGGACGACGGCGTTCAACGCGAAGTAGTAACCAAATCTGCGTTGACTGAGCACCGCAACCAGCATGACCAGGCTCCACACCACGAAGAGCGTCACGTGGTTGCCGCGAGGACTTCTGTGGGAGCGCCAGAGAACGACCAGCGCCACGAGAGAGGCAGGCAGTATGGTTACGAAGTTGGTCCACGCGATATCAAGGGAGAAACGGCCGGATGGAAGGAAAAGTGGATGCATCTCTGTAATGGTGAGTGACGCGCCGGTAGGTACCATGAAGTCGACGGCCTTGAGCATATTGGCAAACATAGCAGGGGAGGCCGCCGCAATAGCGAGCACCAAAGCTGCAGCAGCGCCGGCAAGGAAAGCCCCAAGTGCTCTGGCGGACCATCCCAGCCGCCTTGCCCCAACTGACAGAAGACGCATGACCACCGGCATGGCGAAGGTGGCAACCAGAGCAAACACGTACAGATTCGCCATGTAATGCGTTGCCACAATTGGGCTCACCATCAGGCCGCCGATTGCGACTGCGCCACAAGACACGAGCATCACATCGTCACGGGACTGGTCTTGGGCGTAGTCGACGATTCCCCTGGTAAGCGCATACAGCATCAGGATAAGCAGCAGCAGCAGTCCTCCCCGCCATGCCAGGAGATAGAGGCCCAGCGACACGCCGGCGATAGCCGTGTAGATAACCGGGCTGCGCGCTGTGGTCGACAACTCCCGGCGGAGACCTCGCAGTGTGACTCCGGAGGATGATGCCCGCTCGGTCGCCAGCATCAGGAAAAGCAGCGTCGTCGTCGCGAAAAAGGATTCCGCGAAGTGGTGGTCGGCGAAACCAAGCAGAGACCTCGAGAGGAACTCGCCAGGAACCACCGCCAGGAGGAAGGCGGCAACAGCGCCCGCCAGTCGGCCGTACAGGCGCCGCCCTATGAAATACGCGGGCACTATCGCCATGGCACCGAACACGGCGGGGAGTAGTGCCCCGGTCGCGTCAATGGTCTCGGGCGAGGGAGCCCCTCCGCCAACCAGCATTGCAGTCCCGGCAATCAACCACCCCGCGAGCGGGTGAAACGGTGGCTCGATGCCGTGAGGGTAGAAGGTGAAGGGATCGCAGGCCGTCAGGTGCGGGAAGTTGTGCACCAGGTTGTCGACCAGGCGCATGTGGTACCACGGGTCCATACCTCTGAACCACACTGAGCCATCGACGAAGACGTTGTCATACGGCCAGATGATACGGATGGCAAGCGCAACGGCCACCGAACCCGCTACCACAGCAATGGTGAGGGGGCGGCCGGTCCAGCGGAAGCGAGCACCTTTGTCAGTCATAGCATGAAACGCTGTAGCTTGCGAGATTATATGGTAAGGTCTTGTGACACGCAATGAACTCACCGGAACATTTGTGGTGCCCGCCGAGCCACCACATGACGAGCCGGGGCATTGACAGCCGTCCTCAGGCAGTCCTAAATAGGGCTCATGTCAGCAACAACCCCCGAGAACTCTAAGGAGCGAGAAGATGGAAGGCATGGCTTTCGATATCCAGTATGGCAACGAGACATTCACTACTACGCTTCCGGAACGAACCAGAGTCATCAAACAGACCACCAAACCTCTCCCACCCGTGCCGGACACGGCGCAGGCCGTCCGTGATGCGCTTCTGTCACCTGTGGCCCACGAGCCTCTTCAGAAGCTCGTGAACTCCAGGTCCACAGTGACCATAGCTTTCGATGACCCCATCGGCTATCTGCCGCAAGAGGCGAGCCCTCCCTTCCGCGAGGTAGCGGTCAAGGTCGTGCTCGAAGAGCTCGACAAGCTCGGGGTATCCCGTTCAAATGTACGGCTCGTTTGCGCTGTGGGCCTGCACCGCAAGTTCACGAATGGCGAACTCGCCACAATCATCGGTGAGGACCTGGCGTACAGATTCGGGCCCGGCAAGCTCTTCAACCATGATGCCGAGGACCGTGACAGCCTCGTGTTTCTTGGCGAAACGGGCAGGAACCAGGAAGTCGAGGTCAACCGCCTGGTGGTTGAATCCGACCAGTTGATTTACATAAGCCAGCCATGGTCTCACTTCAACGGCGGCTGGAAATCCGTTGTTGTCGGTCTCAGCAGTTTTCGCAGCATCCGGCACCACCACAGACCTTTCGCGAAGGCCTCAGGCAAGTCCTCGCTCGACCCGAAGCGCTCTGCCTTTCCGCGTCTTCTCAACGAGATGGGGCAGGTCATCGAACAGGAGCTTGCGAGCAAAAGCCGCAGAGTTCTCCTCATTGAGGGCACCATGAACAATGCCACTCCGCAACAGGTCGTGCAGGTCATGGCCGGGCATCCGCGTGAGGTCCATGAGAAAGGGCTGGAAGTACTGCAACAGCAGCAGGTTGTTCGAGTCAAGGGCCAGTCGGACGTGGTCATATATGGCCTCGGCAACAATCGGGACCCGTATTCGAAGATGTCCATCATCAACCCCATCCAGGTGCGGAACCTCGCGATGTCGTACAGCTACGGGCTCTTTCAGAACGTGCCGCTGGTGCGGAAGGACGGCATCCTCATCATGTGCCACCCCTGCCTGTGCCAGTTTCACCCCGTGCATACCCCCTCGTACGTGGAGATGTATGACAAGCTGCTGCCGTATCAACGCGATCCCATGGAGCTGTGGGAGTTGTACGCAGAGGAGTTCGCCCATCGTCCGGAGTACATCCACAAGTACAGGTACGGGCACGCCTTCCACGGTGCTCATCCCTTCATTCTGTTCGGCCAGGGCCTCTACGGGCTCAAGCACGCCAGCCGCGTGCTTCTCGCCGGGGCAAGGGACAAAGAAGCGGCACGGCGCATCGGTTTCGAGCCGTTCGACACGCTCGATGAAGCGATTGCAGAGGCCGAGCGGACACTTGGCAGCGGATGCAGTATCAGCTATCCGGAGATGCAGCAGAACTTCATCTGCGATGTGGAGGAATAGCTGTTCAGTCGATGTGCGGACTGCCGAACGGCAACGGCTGTTGCAGGGTGGAGGTGTCGTCAGTCGGACGAGAAGGACATGAGCCGCCAGGGAGTCGAACCCTGAACCTGCTGATTAAGAGTCAGCTGCTCTGCCAGTTGAGCTAGCGGCCCGGGGAAGGTCAATCTTAGCACTCGACTCTCTCGTCACACAAGCTCCGCAGCCGAACACTCAAACGCCCCGCCTTCCGGCGGGGCGCCTGAGCAAGGAGGTGAAAAACCGTCTATCTCTCTCGCGCTCACCAGTGGGGCAAGACGGGAGCCCGAGCCCTGACGGTCAGCACTAA
>CAZQML010000033.1:0-3923 GCA_964594245.1 uncultured Dehalococcoidales bacterium
AGGCCCGCGGCGAGCAAACGGTGAAGAAGGCTCTCGAGGCCGGCATGAGCACCCTCGAAGCGTTCAACACCTACGGCATAATGTAGCTCCAACACAGCGGAGGAGGTGCCCGATGGCACGCATCACCGGTCTCTCGACCGCGGTCGTCCAGGCCAACTTCCATTGGACCTACGTGCGCGTCTACAGCGACGTGGACGGAGGTCTGTACGGAACGGGGGAGTGCTTCCTTGCCCCGGGCCTGCCCGGAATCATCGCAGAGTTTGCCGATATCCTGGTCGGCGAGGAGCCTACGAACATCGAGAAACTGGTCGAGAAGATGCGCTGGGCAGCAGCGGGCGCCGGCTCCACTGCCGGCATCATCTGGAACGCCATCACCGGCATCGAGGCCGCCCTGTGGGACCTCAAAGGCAAGTACCTCGGCCTGCCGGTCTGGCAGTTACTTGGCGGCAAGTTCCGCGATGACGTCCGTATCTACGTCGACTGTCATGCAGCAGGCGCACTCGAGTGTCTCTCTCCGCTGCTGCAACCAACTCCTCCCTCGCGGCGCGTCGAAACGCCGCAGAGAGACCTCTCTCCCGAGGAAATCATCACAGGCTCAGCGCAGCGCGCGGCCGAGATGGCAGAGCGCGGCTACACGGCGATGAAGTTCGACCTCGACCTGCCGAACACCGTGTTCGACTCAGCGACCGGCTACACGCTGACGAGCAGGGACATCGACTGGATGGCCGGACTCACCGCAGCCATCAGGGATGCGGTCGGGCCGGACGTCGACGTGGCCATGGACGCCCACTGGCGCTATCGTCCGAACGAGATTCTGCAGGTCGCGAAGCAGCTTGAGCCGATGCGGCTGCTCTGGCTGGAGGACCCGGTCCCGCCACACGATGAGCAGTCACTCGCCTATCTGCGACAGCATACGACCACGCCCGTAGCGACAGGCGAGAACCTGCAACTCCGGCAGGGATTCTGGCGTCTCATCGTGAACGACCTCGTGGATGTCATCACGCCCGACCTGCAGAAGGCCGGCGGACTGGCCGAGGGCAGGAAGATAGCCGATATGTGCGCCGCCGCGAACAAGCCGTTCGCCCCGCATATGATTGGCAGTCCAATCGCAATGATGGCGAGCGCGCACCTCTGCCTCACCATTCCGAACCTGCTCGTATGTGAGTTCCATGCCCACGATGTGCCCTTCTTCTATGAACTGGCGCAGGGCGACATGTCCGAGTGGTTCCGGCATGGCTGGGTCACGCCGCCGGGTCGGCCGGGTTTCGGCATCGAACTGGACGAGTCCGTCGGCAAGCGCTATCGCCTGCCGGGCACCAGGTGGTTTGACGAGTCCTGACGAGAGGCCGGGACAATGCCAGAGGGACGCCATCGACACCCCTTCTTGTCGCTGATGCACTTGGCGAAACCAGCCACCCGCCGGACTACCCCGGCTCAAGCCAGTCTCTCATCTGTTCGCGATATAGTTCGAATGCCTGGCGTCCCTCGTCGGTCATGCGAACGACCGTGTGCGGACGTCGGTCGATGAAAGTCTTCTCAACATCCACATAGCCGGCCGCCTCCAGCCGCACGAGATGGGAGGTCAGATTGCCAAAGGAGAGACCTGTTTGCCGATGCAGGAAGAGCCAGTCGGCCTCATCCAGCACATACAGCCGCGCCATTATGGCAAGCCGGGCCGGCTCATGAATCACGCGATCGAGCCCGTGGAGCCCGGTTGCCTCGCGCCTGTTGCGGTCCTCGTCAAGCATCCAGCTTCTCGCCTTCCACCGGGTTGTCACGAAGAAAGCGAACCAGAATCCAGGCACCAGAGCCGATGATGACACTGGCTGCGACCGTGAAAGTCGCCCAGAGGTCGACTCCTCCCCACTGGTGCACGGCTCCCGCCAGGAACAGGAGCAATCCGTACAGGTAGAATCTCGCCGTGCGCAGCCAGTAGCCCACAACGCTCAGAAACAAGCCAAAGACCGCTCCGAATACCACTGGAAAGTACTGCCGTACGAAGTCTCCGGGTTCCTGCGAGAAAAGCACGAAAACGACGAGACCGAGCGCCAGCATGCCGCTGGCCAATATCCGGAAGCGCACCTTGATTGCCCCCTGCGTGCGCAGCCTCGCGTAGCCCGCCCGCGGGTAAGTGAGCCGCCTCTTGAGAGGCCAGACCATCGTGACGGCGACGGCGCAGAACGCACCGATGAATGCCGCCACGTCGAACCTGATGGCCAGTCCCCAGGCGAGCATACAGGCGCCGAGGCAAAGGTCCCCCAGTCCATCCTGCGTGTAGTACAGGAACATCCGCCGCTCGATTCGCCCGGTATCCAGTTCAGTTCCAGCAGCAGGTCCTCTATCAGTCACATTGCACCTCCCTCAGTGTCCTACCACAATCATGAAGAAGTCCACGGCATGACACAGAAAGAATGACTTTGTCATCCAAAGTACTTTGCGCCAACATAAAGCACCCCGACTGGAATGTCAAGTGGCGTCGTCCAGGCGACGCGCATCGCACCAAGGGGCAGTCTGTCCGCGCCTGGGCTCCGGGCTCTTGCGGGGCACGCCATTATCCTGCGAACCCACTGCACCGATCGAGGCTTCCTGAGAACTCAACAGCGGATGATATCGCCGTCCCGAAGAAGAGTGCAATGTCGCGCCGGGGTATTGACAAGACCACGCGCTTTGTACAAAAATATATATAAATATATTCTCACGCTCCTTGCAGTGGCTCACTCAAGAAAATGAGGGGCAACGACGAGGCAAAGGCAATGAGTCTGAATCCAATCCGAACCCACGGCAAGTTCGCAGATGCCGCGTACGATGCCATACGCACCGGCATTCGGATGGGGCGAATCCCGCCCGGCACTCGCCTGCAGGAAAGCGAACTCGCGCTCCAGCTCGGCACCAGCAAGACCCCTGTCAGGGAGGCTCTCGGCCGACTCATCGGCGACGGCCTTGCAACGACCAGCGGTAGGTCTGGCGTCTACGTGGCACGCCTCTCACATGATGAGATTGTCGAACTCTACGAGGCACGCGAGATTATCGAGCCGCCGCTTGCCCGGCTGGCAGCCGCGCGAGCGTCCGACGAAGACATACGTGCGCTGCGCGAAAGCGTAGGGGCCTTCGAGATGGCCTTGCAGGCCGACGACATCTACTCTCTGATGGAACTGGACAGTCAGTTTCACGAGATCGTTGCGTCCGTGGCGGGAAACCGCGTGCTGGCGCAGGCCAGGGAGATGCTCGACAACTGCATCGCCATCGCCAGGGTCACGTCCGTTCGCAGGGCCCAACACAAGACGTCGGCCCTGTCGCTGAAGGAACACGCGCGGGTGTGTGACGCCATTGCGAGACACGATGGAAACGCCGCCGAGCGCCTCATGGCCGAGCACATTCGAAAGAGGAGAGAAGGAATCATTGGACGCCCGTCCAGCCCGGAAGGCGGAGGCAAGCTTCAACCGGATACCTAGATGAGAACAAGGGAACACTCGTGGACTGACGACCTCCCACGTCGATTTACCATGCTTGTACCAGAAACCGCTGAGCCCGACTATCGCTCCCCGACCCTGGCCCTCGTTTTGGCTCCCCCCAAGAGCGTGTCCTGCACTTCTTCGAATTCCCGCAAAGGACTGTTCGCACGCGAACGAGGGCCAGAGATTCACCACTCACACACCACGTAAGGAGGAAGCTCCGCATGGCAGGTCAGATAAGGCAGCTCTGCACTGCCCCTGCAGGACAGACCGAAGTCCTGCAGGGCAACATCGCTTTCGCCGTCGGCTGTGTCCGTGGCGGGATACACGCCGCAGACGGATACCCCGGAACGCCCTCAACCGAGGTCATCCATAAGGGCCTTTCACAGGTGCAGGACCTCATCACTGTGGGATGGTCGGTCAACGAAGCTGTTGCCTCTGCGGTGGGGCACGGTCACACGCTCGCCGGGA
>CAZQML010000034.1:0-9175 GCA_964594245.1 uncultured Dehalococcoidales bacterium
GCAACACAAGAAGCTGTTGAAGAAGACCAGATGGCCGCGACGGCATGGCTAGTCAGCAGGGGCTGCATACGCTGACAAGTAGTAGAGGAAGCAGGATTCATGGCGCTTAAGACATATAAGCCGACATCCCCCGGCAGGAGAGGCAAGGTATCCGTCGTCTCGGAGGAGCTCACCAAGACTGCTCCAACGAAGTCGCTGCTTCTTCCTCTGAAGAAGCACGCGGGTCGGAACAACCGTGGCGTGATTACGGTCAGGCACCGTGGTGGTGGCAGCAGGCGAAGATTCAGGATTATCGATTTCAAGAGGAACAAGATGGATGTGCCCGGTCGTGTGGCAAGCATCGAGTATGACCCGAACCGCTCTGCGCGAATCGCGCTCGTCAACTACGTTGATGGTGACAAGCGCTACATACTCGCCCCGCTTGGGATTGAGGTGGGGGATACTATCGCGGCAGGCCGTGACGTGCCCATCAAACCGGGGAACGCATTGCCGTTGGGCTCTATCCCGGTAGCCACCCAGGTCCACAATGTCGAGCTCATGCCTGGAAGGGGCGGGCAGATTGTGCATAGCGCCGGAGCTTCGGCGCAGTTGATGAGCAAAGAGGGCAAGTACGTGGTGGTTCGTCTCCCGTCCCAGGAGTTGCGCCGTATCCACTGTGAGTGTTGGGCAACGGTTGGGCAACTGGGGAATACCGAGCACAAGAACGTGAATCTTGGCAAGGCGGGGGCGAAGCGGTGGCTCGGGATTCGACCCACTGTGCGTGGTTCGGCCATGACGCCTCGCGACCATCCTCACGGTGGTGGTGAAGGGCGAGCGCCCAGGGGAATGCCACCGAAGACTCCGTGGGGCAAACCAGCCCTCGGAAAGAAGACTCGCAGGCGGACGGTTTCTGATCGCTTCATAGTCAGGCGGAGAAAATAGAATGTCGAGATCGCTGAAGAAGGGGCCGTATTGTCATCCCAAGTTGGTGAAGAAGATAGATGCGCTGAACAAGTCGGGTGAGAAGTCAATCATCAAGACGTGGGCTCGCGCATCGACGATTCTTCCATCCATGATTGGTCATAACATCGCTGTCCACAATGGACGGAAACATGTGCCGATATTCATCACTGAGAATATGGTAGGCCACAAACTGGGCGAGTTTGTCTCTACGTACACGTTCAGAGGGCATGTGGCCAGGAGCAAGTCGTCAGTGAAACGGTAGGGTTGCTTTAGATGAAGGTAAAGGTCGTAGCGAAAGATATAGGCATACCAGCGCGCAAGATGCGGCTTGTGGTGGACTCGGTGAGAGGCCGAAGGGTTGACGAGGCTCTCACGATTCTCAACTTCATGCCGAGCCCGTCGGCTCGTATTGTGGCGAAGGTCGTCAAGTCTGCGGCGGCGAATGCGGAGAACAACTTTCAATTGCCCTCTCCCGATCTGCGTATCGTGGCCATCTATGCAGACGAGGGAAGAACGTTGAAACGGTTTCGCCCGAAGGCGCGGGGCAGAATAAGCCCCATATTGAAGCGCTCGTGCCATGTCACCGTGTTAGTCGAGGAGGCCTAGACTTGGGTCAGAAAGTTCATCCTGTGGGGTTCAGGCTAGGGATCACGAAGGACTGGCTGGCGAAGTGGTATGCCGGCAAGGGCTACGCGGCGCTGCTGCAACAGGACTTGCAGTTGCGGAAGGTGCTTGCTCGCCGTGCGCGGGAAAGCGGCATTGCTCGCGTTGAGATTGAGCGACCGGGGAGTGAGGTTCTTGTGACCGTGTACTCGGCCCGCCCGGGCATCCTGATTGGCCGCGGAGGCCAGAATGTTGAAGCGCTTCGCGTGGAACTGGAGCGAATCGCCAAGGAGCGCGTGCGGCTGACCATTCGGGAAGTCGACCAGCCGGAACTGGCTGCGGCCCTGGTGGCCTTCAATGTCGCGGAGCGGCTGGAGTCACGAGTGCCCTACAGACGGGTGATGAAGCAGGCGTCGTTCAGGAGCCTGCAGGCCGGGGCGCAGGGTGTCAAGATAACTGTTGGCGGCCGTCTCGGTGGAGCCGAGATTGCCCGCTCGCATACGGTTCACGAAGGCAGGATGCCGCTGCATACCCTGAGAGCTGATGTCGATTACGGCTTCGCTGAGGCGCGCACGATGATGGGGCGCATCGGTATCAAGGTATGGATTTTTCGAGGTGAGATTCTGCCCGAGGTGAGGAGGCGTAGTGCTACAACCGAAACGAGTGAAGTATCGTAAGGTTCATCGTGGCCGCAGGGCCGGTTCTGCCCATAGCGGCAACACGGTTGCGTTTGGGGAATACGGACTGCGTGCCGACGCGAATGCGTGGGTTTCGGCCAAGCAGATTGAGGCGACACGGCGCGTGTTTGTCCGGTTCCTGCGACACGGCGGCAAGATGTGGATACGCGTGTTTCCTGACAAGGTTGTCACCAAGAAACCGGCTGAGACTAGAATGGGTGGTGGAAAAGGGGCACCCGAAGAGTGGGTGTCTGTCGTGAAGCGCGGGCGCATCATGTTTGAGTTGGCTGGTATCGGGGAAGAGGCTGCGAAGAAGGCGATTCACCTTGCTTCGTACAAGCTTCCAATCAAGACCAGTCTCGTCGCACGAGAGGTGAGCAACGTTGAAAGTTGAGGAAATCCGCATTCTCTCCGATGGAGAGATAGAGAAGAAGATAGAAGAGTGTGATCTGGACCTGCTCAAGCTTGGCATACGGGCAACAAGCAGGCAACTGGTCAACCATCGTGAGCTTGCGAGGGTCAAGAAGCGCGTGGCCCGGCTCAAGACGATTCTACGAGAAAGAAAATTGGGCATTAGGTGAAGGCCATGGGGAAGATAGATACTATTCAGGGGCGCGTCGTGAGCGACAAGATGGACAAGACCGTCGTCGTGGCCGTAGAGACGTTCAGGCGCCACCCGTTGTACAAGAAGGCAAGGCGGCACGTGAAGAAGTACATGGCTCACGATGAAGGCAACGTGTATCACGTTGGCGACAAAGTTGAGATTACCGCAGTGCGGCCGCTGTCCCTGCGCAAGAGATGGCGGGTTGTGGGTGGTGTTTCGAGTGGTGGTGCGGCGTCGGGTGGGGGTGGTGAGGAATGATTCAGAAGGAAACAAGGTTGAGGGTGGCAGACAACACCGGCGCGAAAGAGGTGCTGTGTATCAATATCCCGGGTGGTACCCGGAGACGCTATGCGCACGTGGGCGATATCATCGTGGTTACCGTGAAGCAGGCCATACCACGCGGTGCAGTGAAGAAGGGTGAGGTCATTCGGGCTGTCATCGTGCGTGAGACGAAGACGTTCCGACGCTCCAATGGGGCCTACGTGCGCTTCGACGAGAACGCGGTCGTGATGCTTGATGAGAAGAACAACCCCAAGGGCAGCCGCATCTTCGGTCCTGTCGCGAGAGAATTGCGAGACAAGAACTTCACGAAGATCATCTCGCTTGCCCCGGAGGTGATTTGAAGTGAAGATAAAGAAGAACGATACGGTTCTTGTCATTGCCGGCAAGGACCGGGGCAAGAAAGGCAAAGTGCGACGTGCTCTTCCAAAGGGTGAGCGTGTTGTGGTCGAGGGGCTGAATATGATTAAGCGCCACTCGCGTGCCCGTCGGGCTGCGAGGCAGGCCGGAATAGTCGAACTTGAGGCGCCCCTCCATGTATCGAACGTGATGTTCCTGTGTGAAAAGTGTAAGAAGCCAACCCGGATTGGTATCACAACCCTGGAGGACGGCCGCAAGGTAAGGCAGTGTCGAGCCTGCCGGGAAGTGATTGACTGATGAGTGCGACTGTAATGCTGGATGCCAAGCAAAGATACTTGCAGGAAGTACTGCCTGAGTTGAAGAACAGGCTCGGGCACCAGAATGTCATGCAGCTCCCTCGGATTCAGAAGATTGTAGTGGCTATTGGCCTTGGCGAAGCGGTACTGAATGGCAAGGCACTTGAGGCGGCGGAAAGGGACTTGGCGACGATTACGGGACAGAAGCCCGTGACCAAGAAGGCTCGTCGCTCAATAGCCGCGTTCAAGCTGAGGACAGGGATGCCGATAGGCATGATGGTCACGTTGCGTGGGAAGCGGATGTACGATTTCTTTGACCGCCTGGTGGGAGTCGTCCTGCCGCGTATCCGGGACTTCCGCGGGATTTCACCGGACTCGTTCGATGGCAGAGGCAACTACAGCCTCGGCATGAGGGAGCAGATCGTGTTTCCCGAGATCGACTACGACAAGGTAGACAAGGTGAGGGGTCTTCAGGTGACGATTGTGACCAGCGCGGGCCGGGATGATGAGGCAAGACTCCTCCTGAAACTGATGGGAATGCCGTTCACGGGAGACTAGCATGGCGAAGAAATCGAAGGTTGCGAAGTCCAAGAGACCGGCCAAGTTCGAGGTGCAGCACCGGAATCGCTGTCACCTCTGTGGCAGACCTCGTGGCTATATGAGGAAGTTCGGGCTGTGCCGCATCTGCTTCAGGAAGTTCGCCAGTGAAGGCCTGATACCGGGAGTAAGGAAGTCGAGTTGGTGAGGAGAGTACACAATGGTTAGCGATCCCATTGCCGACATGCTCACGAGGATCCGCAACGCGGTCATGGTCGGCCACGAAAGCGTGCTTGTTCCTCACTCACGGGTGAAGATTGCCATCGCGAAGATTCTCAAGGAGGAGAACTTCATCGAGGACTTCGAGGTGGTAAAGAGCAAGCCGGAGCAGATGATACGCGTGCAACTGAAATATGTGGACAAACAGCCGGCAGTCCTTGGACTGGAGAGGGTGAGCCGCCCCGGCCTGCGGGTGTATGCGGGGAAAGGTGAGATACCACGGGTCTACGGCGGTCTCGGAGTGACGATTATGTCCACGTCACAAGGAATGATGACCGGAAAGGGGGCGTGGCGCAAGAGACTTGGTGGCGAGGTTCTGTGCTACGTCTGGTAGGTCGACTACGGGGTGACTGACTGATGTCTCGAATTGGACGATTGCCAATCGATGTGCCTGGAGAGGTCCAGGTTCGGATTTCGGACGACAATTCCGTTGTCGTGAAGGGCTCGCTGGGAGAGCTGTCGCGCACATTCGACCGGGACATGCTCATCAAGATGGAGGATGGGACGTTGCGGGTTGAGCGACCGACTGACAATCGGATTCACCGGTCCATGCACGGGCTGACCCGTACTCTGTTGGCGAACATGGTGCGAGGAGTGAGCAGCGGGTTTGAGCGTGTCCTGGAGGTGAATGGAGTTGGCTACCGGGTGCAGAAGGCTGAGGGCGGCCTGGTATTCCAGGTTGGCTATAGCCAGCCGGTGGAGTTCCGGGTTCCCGTCGGCATCGATGCTGCGGTGGAGGGGAACAACCGGGTGCGTTTGAAGGGAAGCGACAAGGAGCTTCTTGGACAGGTTGCCTCTCGCATACGTGCGATACGGCCCTGCGATCACTACAAGGGCAAGGGCATCAAGTATGCTGAGGAGAAGCTGCGCCTCAAGCCCGGCAAAGCAGGCAAGGTCACAAAAGGATAGTGTGAGATGGCGAGAAAGAACCCGACATTCATGAGAAAGATCCGCCACAAGCGGCTCAGGCGGAAGGTGCGCGGGACTGCGGAGCGTCCGCGTCTGGCTGTGTTCAGGAGCTTGAAGCACACGTACGTGCAGGTAATTGACGATGATCGTGGGCACACTCTGGTTGCGACGAGCACTCTCGACCCCAACGTTATGAGCGGCGAGGGTGAACTATCGAAGACGCAGATTGCGGGACGCGTGGGCGCGAGTATTGCTCAGAAGGCGCTTGAGCAGGGCGTCAAGCAGGTTGTGTTCGATCGTGGCGGATACAAGTTTCACGGAAGGGTGATGGCTCTGGCGGACGAAGCCAGAAAGGCTGGCCTCGAGTTCTAACGAGGGGCTGCACATTCGGATTTGGCTAAGATTAAGAAGGGTATCGCGTTATGAAGGCAGTTACGAAAGCACGTTCCAGGACGGAAAAGGTGGAATCCTCCGAGTTGGAGTTGGAGGAGAAACTGATGACGGTTGACCGTGTGACCAAGGTGGTCAAGGGTGGTCGGAGGCTCCGTTTCCGGGCGCTGATGATTGTTGGGGACGGCAACGGACATGTTGGGGTGGGGTTGGCAAAGGCAACCGGCGTGCCGGAGGCTATTCGGAAGGCTGCCGCCATGGGGCGCAGGGAACTGGTCGCGGTACCCGTGGTGAACGAGACGATTCCTCATGAGGCTCTGGCGAAGTACGGCGCCTCATTGGTGTTGTTGAAGCCGGCGCCCCCCGGCCGCGGTATGATTGCCAGCAACACGGTACGCACCGTGCTGTACCTGGCGGGAATCAGGAATATCGTGAGCAAGTCCCTCGGTAGTCAGAATCGCATCAACGTCGCTCGTGCGACTATGCTTGCTCTCGGATCTCTGCGTTCCGTTGGGCACCCGGTAGTGGCGCAAGATATCGAGATGGAGTCTCCGGAGGTCGACGATGCAACTGAATGAGCTGGGTCCGGCAATAGGCTCGAAGCGAGGCTCCAAGCGTGTTGGAAGAGGTGACGGGAGTGGCCATGGCACGTATTCGGGTCGTGGTAGCAAGGGCCAGAAGGCGCACCACAAGGGTGTCAGGCTCGGATTCGAGGGTGGTCAGTTGGCGCTCGTCAAGAAGCTGCCCCGGAAACGCGGCTTCACGAACGTATTCAAGATTGAGTTCAATGTGGTCAATGTCGGCGCGCTGAACGTGTTCCCGGACGGCGCCGAAGTCAGTCCGGCTGAGATGCGTGAGGCAGGGCTGATTCGGTCTCTGTCGAAGCCCACGAAGATACTGGGTAGAGGCGATGTTGATAGGAGTCTCACGGTCAAGGCCGAGCGTTTCTCGGCTGCCGCCGAAGAGAAGATTAAGGCTGCGAAAGGTTCGGTGAAGAAAGCGTAGCATGCAGCAAAAAGAGGCTCAACCACGTCTAATACAGGCAATGCGAGATGCGTTCTCGCTCCCGGATCTCAGGCAGAAGCTCCTGTTCACATTCGGGATGCTGGTAGTGTTCCGCTTCCTTGTTCATGTGCCGTTGCCTGGAGTGGACCTCGCGGCGCTGGCCGAGTTCTTCGATCAGAATTCGCTTCTGGGCATGCTCAACTTGTTCAGCGGCGGTGCGATGAAGAATTTCAGTGTCGCTGCGATGGGCGTCTATCCGTATATCACATCATCCATCATCATGCAGCTACTCGTACCCGTCATCCCCAGCCTCCAGGCCATGTCTCGGGAGGGTGAGTCGGGCCAGCGCAGAATCAACCAGATCACACATTTCCTTGCTGTTCCGCTTGCGGCGCTGCAGGGCTACTCCCAGCTTGCGATTCTCACGAGCCAGAATGTCATAGCACGGCCCGATGCTCTCACCACGGCGACAATCCTTGTGTCCATGACTGCAGGGACCATGTTCCTCGTGTGGTTGGGCGAACTCATAACGGAGAGGGGCATTGGGAACGGTATCTCGATCATCATCTTCGGTGGAATCGTCGCCAGCCTGGCCGAGTCCGTAGGGCGAGTCGGGCTCGCGTGGCAGGAAAACCCCATCGGCATGATTCTGTTCGCAGTGCTCGGTGCAGCGACGCTAGTGATGATAGTCCTCTTCATTGAGGCGCACAGGCGGATTCCCGTGCAGTACGCAAGGAGCACCTTCCGCGGCGGGCGAATGTACCGGCAGTCGGGTTCGACATACATACCTCTGAGGGTGAACACAGCGGGCATGATTCCCCTGATCTTCGCTATTGCGATGATGCAGTTGCCGCGGCTCATAGCGAGCTATTTCATGAACCCCCAGAACCCGAACTTCTGGGATGGCGTGTATCGGGCATTTGACTCTTCTGCCAGTGCCCCGGAAGGGTTGCTGTATTGGGGTTTCTATTTCCTGCTCGTGTTCGGCTTCACGTTCTTCTACACGATGGTTATCTTTGAGCAAATGAACTTGCCGCGCACGCTGCAGCAGCAGGGCGGTTTCATACCCGGCGTGCGGCCCGGCAAGTCGACCAGCGACTATTTGAGCGCGGTCACAAAGCGACTCACGTTCGGTGGCGCTACGTTCCTTGCGACAGTGGCAATGATGCCGTTCATCGCACGGGGCGTCACGGGCGTGACCATGCTGACAGTGTCCAGCACGGCCATTCTAATCGCGGTCGGAGTAGCACTGGATACTATGAAGCAGTTGGAGTCGCAGCTCACCATGCGCCGGTATGACGGCTTCCTCAAGTAGGGGGGACTACGTTATGAATGTCGTATTGCTAGGAGCTCCCGGAGCAGGGAAAGGGACGCAGGCCGCAAACCTGTTGAACGAACTTGGTGTCGTCCACGTGGCGTCGGGCGACCTGTTTCGCCGGGCTCTTGGTGAGGAGACGGAGTTGGGTCTCCTGGCGAAGTCATATATGGAGAAGGGCGAACTGGTGCCGGACGAGGTTACCATCAACATGGTGCTCGAGCGCATCAGGCAGCAAGACTGCGCGGACGGCGTCCTGTTCGATGGGTTTCCCCGGACGCTGAGCCAGGCTGAGGCGCTGGACGACAAGCTTGCCGCTGAGGGCAAACAGATTGACAAGGTGGTCTACATTGAGGTCCCTGCAGAGGAACTCGTGAAGCGGCTAAGCGGCCGATGGATTTGCCGTAAGTGCCAGACCCCGTATCACGAGCAGAGCTCTCCGCCGAAGAGTCCGGGACGGTGCGACAAGTGCGGAGGCGAGCTGTATCAGCGAGCGGACGACAAGGAAGAGACGGTTCGGGAGCGGCTGAAGGTGTTCTTCTCTCAGACCGTTCCCATAGTCGATTACTATGACCGGCAGGGGAAATTGCTGCGGGTTGATGGCAACCGGGGTATTGAGGACGTGAGTGCGACGATAATCGAAGTGCTTCGGGCGGAGAGCGATTGATAGTAGTCAAATCGCCTGAAGAGATCGAGTTGATGCGCGAGTGCGGGAGTATTCTGGCGACAATACTCACGCTGGTGAAGCAGGAGGTCAGACCGGGAATCCGCACGAGTGCCCTGGACGAGATAGTGGTGGAGCAGATGAAGAAGTGGGGCGTCGTTGCTTCGTTCAAGGGGTACCATGGCTATCCAGCCAGCCTGTGCGTGTCAATCAACAATGAGGTTGTGCACGGTATCCCGGGTGCCAGAGTGGTGCAGGAAGGTGACGTTGTCTCACTCGACTTGGGGGTGTTTCATCGTGGTTTCCACACGGATG
>CAZQML010000035.1:0-3611 GCA_964594245.1 uncultured Dehalococcoidales bacterium
AGTGTCTCCGCATTGATTACCTTCCGGACGTAGAGCGTCGCGAGGGACTGGTCCATCGTCATCATGCCGAGCTTGGCGCTTGTCCTGATGACGTTGTGGAGCTGGTGCATCTTCCCCTCACGTATGAGGTTCTTCACCGCCGGTGTTCCCAGCATGATTTCGACCGCTGCGATGCGGCCGGCTTCGCCGGCGCGAGGAACCAGCGTCTGGCCCAGCACCGCAATGAGTGTGGCAGAGAGCCTTATCTGGGCAAGGTATCTCTGGCTGGGGGGAAACAGCCCGACCACGCGGTCGATGGCCTCAGGAGCGCCCATGGCGTGACCTGTCGTCAGCACGAGGTGCCCCGTCTCCGCCACGGTCAGCACTGCGGATGCGGTCTCAACGTCCCGCATCTCGCCCACCAGGATGACGTCGGGGTCCTGCCGCAGGACGTGCTTGAGCGCGGCGCTGAAAGAGAGGGTGTCCGTGCCGAGTTGCCGCTGGGTAACGGCCGACTTGAGGTTCGGGTGGGCGTATTCAATGGGGTCCTCGATGGTGACTACGTGACATGTACGATGGTGATTGATGTGGTTGATCATGGTGGCAAGTGAGGTTGTCTTGCCGCTTCCCGTAGGGCCGGAGGCAATCACAAGGCCGTGCTGCCTCATGGCAAGGTCCTTGTAGACCTCGGGCAACTCCAGGCCGTCGATTGTGGGTATCTCCGACGGGAGCAACCTGATAGCGAAGCTGACATTCTCTCTTTGCCGCGCAGCATTGCAGCGCAGCCGCCCCACATCCGGCAGCGCCATGCCGAAGTCGAGCTCCAGGTTCGTCTCGAACTCCTCCTGTTGTGAGGGAGTTGTCATCTGGATGAACGACTGCCGTATGTCCTCCGGCGCAAGAACGGGGTAACCATCCAGCGCCTGGAGGGCGCCGTCTATGCGGGCCAGGGGGGGCGAACCTACGACGAGGTGCAGGTCCGATGCTTCGCGCGACTTGGCTGCCCGGAGGAGTTGAACGATGTCTGGCATGTGGAGACTATAGCACGCGTTGACCTGGATTCGTGCGGAAGACGGTGGTGCTTTCCACTCCGGCGCCCCGTGAATGCACATACCTGCGGGTTGCAACGAGCGCAATGCCGGATGCTGCGGAGGAGTCGTGAGACGGTGGGTCCTCTTCTTCCCGGCAGGTCAGGACTTGGACGCGGCCTACGAGTCGACGTCCGCTTCTTTGTCGAGAATCAGTTGGAACCCAATGTGCACTCCGTCGAGATTCATGCTGGCGATTGCCACTTTCCCGAATCTGCCCCCCGAGCGGAGTTGATTCGCGTACGTGAAGACGGGTTTCTCACCGTCTCCCCAGCCTACAATTGTGATGGTGTCGCCTTCGTATTTCACGTGCGACAGGTTGAG
This sequence comes from uncultured Dehalococcoidales bacterium, assembly GCA_964594245.1. GTDB lineage: Bacteria > Chloroflexota > Dehalococcoidia > GIF9 > AB-539-J10 > SKVJ01. Next base: position 1,392 of record CAZQML010000035.1, read on the forward strand.
CCCGGCCGGAGTGTCGTTGATAAGGCCCAAATCCAGGTTGACATCGTCTCGCCGCCCCGCGGTGAGGCGCCCCCTGGTATCGAGGGCGTTTGCCCTGCCTTCACTGGCGCTCACCTCGGCCTTCAGCGTGGCCAGTCGGTCCTCAAGGGCGCGCAGCTTGCCGGCCCCTTCCGTGCCAATCGAGACGGCCATCTCATTTGTCACCGACCATTCCTCGCGAAGCGCTGCTGTGTGTGCGTGAGCGCCCAGGGCGATGTACCCTGCGAACACTACGAGAGCTGCGCCGGACACGAGGGCCGGCAGATAGAGGATGTCGGACAACGGCCTTGGTTTGGGTTTGTAGACCTCCGGCAGGGCATTGACGTTGATTGCCGAGTACGCCGAGCCGCCGTGCTCGGTCGTTTCCTTGAATGCCAGTCCCACGGGAGTGACATAGTCCCAGAAGGCGAAGTCCCCGGTGTTCTCCAGCGGAGGCACGAGTGCGTCTACCGTTCGAGGCCTCTTGCCTACGATGCTGCCCCAGAGGTCCTGGCGCTCGCTGAGCTGGCCGCTGACGAGCACCTGGACCTCATCAGCAAGAGGAGATTCCAGGTGCACCGAGTTGTAGAAGGCCACGGCTCTTTCGATTTCCCTGCGCACAATGGCCGTCTTGTCTTCGATTGTACCCGTTCTGGACAAGGGGACAGTGCGAATCACTTCCGACACTCGCGCGACCTTGATGGCGATGTCCACACTCGTGGACTGGAGGTCGACGACGATGGCATCCGGCTGAGACGCGGCCCGGGCCAGTGCCAGAGGACGCAGGTCCATGATGTACGGATTGAGTCCTGCCCGTCGCAGTGTGGACATAAGTGCGTCAACCGAGTCCTTGGGGGCTGCCGCAAGGAAGATCGTCTTCTCCTCCCGGGGAGTTGCTGTCTCCTGCCATGAGATGTACAACTGCTCCACCGAGACGCCGAGAGCTCTTCCCGCCTCCCTGCGTACGGCCTCGGTCAGCAGGCCCTTCGGAAGCGGTGGGAGTGTGATGGTGCGATAGAGGCAGTTGATGCCGCTGATGCCGGCAATTACCCGAGTGCCGGTGAAGCCGTTATCGTGCCAGAGCTTGCGCAGCACTGCGGCGACCTCCGGCTCGTGGAGTATGACCCCATCTCTTACGAGTCCAGGGTCGAGAGGCATGGTTGCCCACTTCCGTGCCTTTCTGCCGCTGAGCGACAGCACACTGACTGCGGTATCATCGATGTATATGCTTGTCGCGTCTCTTGCCACGAATACTCCTAATCGAGGTAGTACACCGTAAGACGCAGCTCGACGGCTGCCTTGCCCTCGCTCTCGTCCCCTTCCTCCGGAGGCTCAGGCACTGTCATGTCGACGACATCCAGATAAGCGCACGACAACTCCTCGGTCGCCTTGATGCTGAAGTTGATGAGCTCAGGGGGGACGGCGGCCTCGGCTCCCACGGACATGACGAGCACGCGGTAGAGCACTCCGTCAATCTCCTTAGCCTCGCTCGGCGCCGTCCTGATGCTGGTGATGGTGACATTCGTCTCTTCGGCTGCGTTGAAGAGGGCCTCGTCTATTTCGATTGTGTGTGTGTAGTCTCTGAGCCGGCGCTCGAGACCCGCGATGAGCGTCTCTGCGGCCCTATCTCTCGCTTCCAGGTCCGTAATCTGTTCCTCGAGTGCGGTAGTATCCGTGTCCCTCAGGGACGCTATTGTCTGCTGGGCGGACGAGATCTCGGCCAGCAGTTCTACCTGCTCCGACTTGGCTTGCCTGTATACGTAGCCGCTGATACCGACCAGGACAACAACGACGCCAACCGTTAGAGTCCACAGAAAGGCTTTCCCCGGCTTTGCTATCGTTGCCATAGGCGAATCTCTATCCCGGCCGCGTGCATTCAGGTTACAAGAGGAACACGCCGTAGTCAATAGCGGTCACAGAGTTTGTTGATGGTCTACGATGCTGTCCGCCCTTGGCTGTTCAGTGAAGATGTCCGCATGCAGGAGATGGTGACGTTGAACAGGAAGGGGCGGAAGAGGCCGGAGACCACAAGCCCAATGATTGCAGAGCACGTTGAACGTGCACGGTGATAGGGGGTGTGGTCTGCTGTAGAGGCGCTCCGGGAAGCGCCCGGTGATTGTGTCCCGCACGGGGTTGACGCCACCTGGAGAATCGATGTCTACGGTGGCCGGAAGGTTTCGATGGTTGGATTCAGGCTACAAC
>CAZQML010000036.1:0-10335 GCA_964594245.1 uncultured Dehalococcoidales bacterium
GCGAGTGGCGTGATACTCGAAAAGTCACCCACCCGGGGTGCTCCGGTAAGCTGGGCGGAAGTCCAGTTGCCGGAGGTGGCAGGTGCTTACCGTGGATCAGAGAGAGCAGATACGAAGGGACTACTACATTGAGGGCAGGAACATCCGTCAGATAGCCCGGGAGGACCATCGAGATCGCCGGACGATAAGGAAAGCGCTGGGGGATGCCGGGCCGCCCCGGTATACACTCCGGGAACCGCGGGCGCGGCCGGTACTGGGTCCGTTCGTGGCGCTGATAGACACATGGCTTAGGGAAGACCTCTCACGCCCGCTGAAATAGCGCCACACTGCCCAGCGCATCTTCGAGCAGCTGGTGGAAGAGCACGGGTTCAAAGGAGTCGACTCCACCGTAAGACGGTACGTGAGGGAGCACAGAGCCCTTCAGAGGCAAGTATTCATCCCGCTGGGATATGAGCCGGGAGAGGATGCACAGTGCGACTTCGGCGAGGGCTGGATAGTGCGGGGGGACGTCAGACGCTAGCCCAAATCCTGTGCATGCGACTATGCTACTCCAAGATGGCTTTCGTCATGGCTGCCGGGAGGTGTTCTCGCGGCCGCTCTACGTGTGGGCTGGGCAAGCGATACGCATCACCGGTACAGGCGGCTGTGCAGCGCTCAGGGTGGTAGTCCTGACTTTGTGGCACTACCTATCCACGGTTTGTGTCAAGGATCGCCTGGAGGGGGACCACCAGTGAGGGCAGATTCACCTGCGCGGTGTCCCACAGGATTCGGTTGCTGACCCCGAAGTACTGATGCACAACGAGATTCCTCATTGCACGCATCTCAGCCCATGGAACGTCGGGATGGGCGCGCACCGTACTGTCCGGCACCCGGGCTGCTGCTTCCCCAATGATGATGAGATTACGTACCACGGCGTCTACCGTTCGTTTGTCACGTTCGAATATCGTGAAGTCCGAGCCCTCAGTGTAGATGCGGATTGACTCGATGGCATCGAGGATGTCCTGGATTCGGAATCGCCATTCTCTAGGCGGCATGTATGGCCTCGGACAGAATCTGCTGTCGCAGTGATCTGTGGAGGGCGTCCGGCGTTACGAGGTCAACAGGTCTGCCGAGCGCTTCTGATAGCCGTTTCTGAAGCCGGGCGAACTCGAACAGTCCGATACGGGCGTTGGGCTCAAACTCCACCAGGATATCAATGTCGCTGGTGGGACCGATTTCTCCGCGCACAATGGAGCCGAAGATGCGGAACGAACGGACGGAGAAATCCCGCCTCAGGTCGGCGGAGGACCGCAGTATCGAGACCGCCTCTTGTACATCCATGGTCTTTTCACCCTGACATCCGTCGCACTGTCCGGTCCTTCATTCTACATCATACACGGCCTGCGTGGGCAGCTTGGTGAAGCACTGACCCGCCGCCTGCAACTCACCTAACCTGTCCGAAGGCAACTCCGAAATAGCCAGGACTCGCCGAGGAATGCCGTCCCTTGGCGCCCATTCGCCCGGGCGAGGCGGTTATCACCGGGGCGCACCGGTTGCCCAACAAACACGTCATCCACTGCCTCGGACTGGTGTACGGCGTGGGGAATTCCGGGGACACCACACTTAATTGGTCATCACGTTCGGAATCGGCAGGCAGTGAGCCTCGTATTCCCGAAACTGTGGAACGACGGTCCTGGTTGCGGGGATACAAGTGAAGTGTCCCCATGATTCCACTCAAGGTAGCTCGGTGCCGCGATTCAAGATGTCGAGGCAGCGCTGGTAGATGAAGACCCGACCACGGCGCCTACCTGTCAACTCGCGAATCACTCCCACTTGGACCAGAAGCGCAAGGCTCTTGTTGACCGTGGGAGCCGACAAGCCGGTCTTATTCACCAACCATCCAGACGTTGCTACGGGATGCTCGAGCAGCGCCCCATGAACGATGAGGGCTGATGCCGCTGCTCGCCGAAGCCGTCCGATTCTCTGGCGATCTTCTGCTGCAATGTCGAGCAATTGCCTTGCGGCATCGACTGCCTGCGCCGCTGTGACAATCACGGCCTCGGCAAAGAAGTCGAGCCACGCCTCCCAGTCTCCAGCGAGACGCACGTTGTTTAGCGCCTCGTAGTACGCCTGCCGATGCATCTTGAAGTAGAGGCTGAGGTATAGCATCGGCTGGCGCAGCACCTTCCCCTCACACAGAAGCAGCGTAATGAGCAACCGGCCGAGCCGGCCATTACCGTCCAAGAAAGGATGTATGGTCTCGAACTGAACGTGGGCCAGCGCGGCCTTGAGCAAGACCGGCGTCGGTTCGGGCTGGTCATGCAGGAAGAACTCCAGTTTTGCCAGGCAATCCGGTAGCTCACTGGCGGGAGGCGGCACAAACGCGGCGTTGCCCGGTCGCGTGCCGCCTATCCAGTTCCGGGTGAGCCGGAACTCTCCAGGTGTCCTGTCGCTGCCCCGTCCCCTGGACAGCAGAATATGGTGAATCTCTCTTATCAGCCGCAGCGAAAGAGGGAACCCCTCGGCGAGGCGCTTGAGCCCGTGGTTGAGCGCGGCCACGTAGTTGCTCACCTGCGCCACGTCGTCGAGCGGAACGCCCGGCACTTGATCCAGCTCGAAGAGCAACAGGTCCGAGAGCGACGATTGCGTTCCTTCTATCATGGAGGAGAGTAACGCCTCCTTGCGAACATACGTGTACAGGAACAAAGAGGTTTCAGGCAGAGCCTGTGTGACGCCGTCGAGTCGCCCAAGTGCGAGCAGGGCCTCGTCGAATCTGCTGTGCAGATCTGGCGTCCATACGACCGCAGGGGAGGGGGGCAGCGGAGCAGGAACGAAAGCCTGCACCACCTCTCCCGAGGTCGATGTCGTCACGTAGCGCCCCTGAAGTCCTCTGTTCATCACCCGGCATCCTTAAGTAGTTGACGCTGTTATTTTACTATATGGCTTTATCATTTAACAACTCCCGCCGTTGTTTAAGGTTGTGAAGCTATTTTCGGCCGCGGAGTTCCGGGGACACCATACTTAATTCACCCCACGTTCAGAATTGTGACGCGAGGAGCAGCTTTTCCCGAAATCGGGCATTGCCAGCTTCAGATTCCGAGATATAAGTAAGGTGTCCCCATGATTCCGCAAAGACCATGCCAAGGCTATGGCGGCAGGAATTATGTGTGGGCTTCGGGCAACGCCTTCTTGAAGGTGAAGATTCCGCCGGACTCGATCCGGTCGTCGTGGAAGACTTCGGAGATGTTGTGCCGCTGTAGATGGAAACCTGCGCCTTCTATCTCGTGTTGAAGGGCCGATACGTCGATGTGTTCAGGAAAGACTGAGAGCACGCCGTCGGCCTTAAGTAGCCGGCGCACTTCGCGAAGCAGGTCCCTCAGTTCGCTGCCCAGCCGGAAGTACCAGAAGATGTCGTAGAGGAGCACGATATCGATGGAGGCCGATGGAAGACCAAGGTCCAGCTCTCCATTCGTGTGGCGCACCTGGATGACATCGCTGACATGTTCCCGCCTGGCGCGTTTGGACAGCTCCTTGAGTTTGCTGCCATTCGAGTCGATGGCATAGACCGTTCCGCGGTGACCAACCTGCTGCGCCGCTGGGATGGTGTAGTTGCCGTCACCGCATCCGAAGTCGAGTACAGTCTGTCCTGTCGTGATTCCTGCATCCCGGACGACCGATTCACACCTGGCGCGTGCCTCTCTGTCCATACCGAATCACTAACCGATGCGTGTTTCGCAGAGCTGCAGCCGCAAGACCCTGCGATTGGCCTCACTGAGGCTAACACGTTGTTCTGTTAGCGTCAAAGGCTTACGCGGCCCCGCAGACTTGACTGGAGCCCCGGGGACCCCACACTCAATTCATCTGCACATCTGATGGCGGCGCTCAGCGACCCTCGAACTAGCCTTCCGACACCGCTGTAGCTTCGCAGCTGCACAGACAAGTTTGGTGCCCCCAGGAACACAGCCTTCAAGGCCGCAAGTCGTGTCCCCGAATAGACGCAGGTTGTCTGAGTCCGTGTTGACCACCTCAGCCAGAACCGGTTACGATGTCTCCTGCAAAGGATGGTATCCCGTCCGAGGGTTTGTGACTGTAGTTGTCTACGTAGAGCACGTGTAGAGAATCAGGCTCGTCGTCGCACATGGGCTTGGCGCGTTCTCACGTACCCGGCCTGATTGCGCCATGATTCTCACATGCGTCTCCCGAACATCTCACAACGCATGGCTTGGTTTGTTCCCCAACTCTCACGCATATATTGGAGGACACAGTTGCACGAGCTACGTTCCCTGGGTTTCGGCCCGTATTTCGAAGAGCAGTTGCCCGACGATGAGGCAATACCCGCACGCATCGCCGGTGAACACAGGCATAGCTACATCGTCTGGTCCAGCACCGGCGAAGGCTTCGCACGACTGTCCGGGCGCCTGGTGCGGACCCTCGGCGACGAAGCCTATCCGACGACCGGTGACTGGGTTATCCTGAAAGCAGCCCCGGCTCCCGGCCACACCGCGATAATCGACCGGCTCCTCGCGAGACGCACGGTGCTCACGCGAGGCGCAGCCGGTCGTCAGTCTCGTGGGCAGGTGATTGCGGCGAATGTCGACATCGTCTTCGTTGTCTCCGGAGTTGACGCCAACTACAACATACGTCGTATACAGCGATACGTAGCGCGTGTCCGGGCCGGTGGCGCCTTGCCGATAGTTGTTCTTAACAAGACCGACGTCTGCGAGGACGTGAGCAGCTGCGTTGCCGAGGTGGAGCGGGCCGCACCCGGGGTGCCCATCATCCCAACGAGCGCCATGCTGGGGTACGGACTGGAACAGATGACAGAACATCTTCAACCAGGTACAACCGCCACATTTGTTGGCTCCTCCGGGGCCGGCAAATCGACCCTCATCAACACGCTTCTGGGTGAGGAAAGACTCCGCACGGGAGAGAGCCGCACACAGGATGGTCGCGGCCGGCACACAACAAGCCATCGCCAGATGGTGGTGTTCCCGTCCGGTGGTCTCCTCATCGACACACCCGGAATGCGGGAACTTGCGCTGCCCGATGAGGAAGGCATCGACACGGTGTTCCCGCAGATCGAGGAACTGGCCTTACGCTGTCGATTCGGGGACTGCACTCATCAGTCCGAGCCGGGATGCGCGGTGCGGCAGGCCGTCGAGAGCGGTGAGCTGCCGGCTGACCGGGTAGGTCACTACATCCAGCTCACGGCGGAGGCACGTGCTAGTGAACTCCGACACAACGAGCGGATGCGTCGACAGAGCGAGAGGACCATCGGCAGGCAACGGGCCAAGGACATGCACATCATCCGCCGATGGAAAGGTTGACGATAGGCCGTTTCCCGGGACGTGACTCAGGTGTTCGGGATTCCGGGGGGGCGCCACACTTGGTCCAGCGTTGCGTTTGAGACTGGCCTTCACTGGAATCTCGATGCTCATCGTGGCAGATCTGTAGCTCTGCGCACAGGAAGATGAGTGTCGTGTTCCCATAGCGCGTTGTGTCCCTTGAGAGACATGGCTGGACTCCTCCCTCCCGAAATCAGTGCCTGCGTGAATTGAAGACCTCTGATAGACTGAGCGGTATCGTCGGAGGTGTGCGCGTCCGTCACCGGCAATGACGACGCGTCAGCGGACGGCGTTTCAAGAGTCTCATCACCGGAGGTCTAGCAGTGAGCATCGCAGAGATTTGTCCTTGCGTCAACGTCACATGTCCCAACCACGGGGACTGCGTCAAGTGCACAAGCCGCCATTTACGTCTTGGTACCTTGAACTACTGCTCCTTGTATACGGTTCTACCCGTACTGCAGGAGGCAATTGCGGCTGACCCGGATTCGCCTGCTGCAAGCATCTTGCGTGTAATCGTCGACCGCAGGCTGGAAGCCAACGCCGAACTGATGAAGAAGCATGGTCTCTCTGAAGAGAAGCAGGCGGAACTTCGCCGCAAGGTGGCGGACTACAGTGACTACTAGCCGCTAGGTAGAGGAAGATGTCTCGCCTGAATTCCGGGGACACGACCCGTGATTCAGTCTCACGTTCAGAATCGGTCTTATCTGCTCCTATGATGTGTCTGCCAGGCTCGTTGCCGCTGTGAATCTGTCAGAATAGGTGAGGCGCCACAGGATAGCGGCAAGGGTGCGCGTCCGGCGAGGGCGAGTTCAGACGGGCGAATGCGTCATGTGCTGAGGGTGAGTCACATTGAAGTATCGGTTGGTCGCCATTGACCTGGACGGCACGGTAGTCAACAGGGATGGTGCTATCGTTTCCGGCGCCAGGGATGCGGTTCAGCGTCTCCTTGCCCGGGGAGTCGGCGTCACCCTGGCCACCGGACGTATGTATCAGCCCAGCAATCGTTTCGCCGGGGAACTGAACATCTCGGCGCCCCTCATCTGCTACCAGGGGGCATTGATCCGTGAGCCGGGCAATGGAGACGTCTTATGGCACAAGCCCTTGCCTTTGCCCCTGGCCCGAACAATAGTCTCCGAGATACGGAAGACGGGTGTCCACCTGTACGCGTATGTCGACGGCAGCATATACGTGGAGGAAGCGCGTGAAGCCGACCTGTCGTATGCCCAGCACAATGGCGTTGAGCTGAATCTGGTTGACGACCTCACGCGGCTCCCTGATAGACCGCCCACGGAGATTGCTGCCAGGGGTACACCGGCGGAGATCGACCACCTGATAGCTCGTCTCTGTGGTTGTTGTGGCTCCGAGGTCATCGTGAACAAGGCACACGCCTGTTTCTGCGAGATCGCCCACGCCATGTCTGGCAAAGGCAATGCCCTCAATTACCTGGCCTGGCGGCTGGGTATTCCGCAGAGCCAGACAGTAGCGATCGGTGACAGCCCCAACGACGTGAGCATGCTCAGGTGGGCCGGGCTGGGGATCGTGGTTGGCGATGCCTCTGATGAAGTCCGGGCAGCCGCGGATTGGGTGATTGACGACGGATACGGGGACAGCTTCTGCCAGGCAGTGGCACAGCTGCTGGATGCCAGTGGAGACTGACAAGGAAGACCGGGACGCACCGGAGGGCGAGGTTCAGCGTTCCGGGTTGCGAGTTCACCCATCCCATCCAACGGACAGGCGTGAGAGCCTGCGACCTACGGGAGAGCGAGACTCCAGCGTCAGCCAACAATCCAGAGTGACAGCGTCCGAGACTACGGGAGGGACATGTCCCTCCCCTACAGATACCTCAACACCACCACATCCACCCAAGTGGGCAGGCATAGGAGGCTGCCACTACGCGAAGACGGCGCGGCAGCTGTTGCCCGTCCCTACTGCTCTGTGTCGAGCCTTCGGGAGAGGCGGTCCAGGGCTTCTCTGAGTTCCCGCTGCTCTGTCCGGGTCTGCTCCAGGAGCCTCGCCATATGTTCCACGGTCGCCGACCCGCTATTAGCGGAGCCGGGTTGGCTGTTGACGAGCTTCATCGGTTGGTCCTCGGCCATGTTCAGGTTCAGTGAAAGCACGTCGAACCGGTTGTAGTGCCCGATGATGTCGTGGAATTGCTTTCGTACTATCTCCTGCTCAATGTCGACATCGGCGTAGATGATGCCCTCTTCTCCCTCGATGCTGGTCAACAACTCACCGTTCGGTCCGAAGATGGCACTGTATGCGCTGGCGCTGACCAGGTACTCCCGCTTCTCCTCCGTATTGCCGAGCATCTCCACTATGTCCTGCCCGACGGTGCTGGTCGACACCACCGTGAATACCTTGCCTTCGCAGGAATGGGCGCCTGCCCTGAGATGTATCCAGGTGTTCTGCCCTATTCCGCCTATAGCCGGGTAATTGGCCACATGCACCTGCTCGCCCTGCGCCAGCAGTGCGTACCTGGCGAGGGTGTTGCTGTTCTCGCCACAGGCGAGGGTGCCGAGTCTGCCGATATCGGTATTCCACACTCTCATGCCGGAGCCATCGCCGCGGGACCATATCATCTTCTCAGCGAACGTGGGCACCAGCTTGCGGTGCTTGCCCAGTATCGTGCCCTCACGGCTGATGACGACGTTCGTGTTCCACATGGTGCCCATGTTGAGCGGTATCTTCTCATTCACCCCGATCACCACGTACACGTCCGCAGCTTTGGCGGCCTGACACAGCGCATCGGTTGCGGGGCTCGGTATTTCTACGGCTTCCTTGAAAAGGCGACTGAAGTACTCGTCGTGTTTGCGTGGCGAATCCAGCCATATCCAGTAGGGGTAGCCCGCCACGAAAGCCTCCGGGAAGGCCACCAGATTGGCCCCGTTCTTGCCGGCCTCCTGTATCAGCACGCAGGCCTTGTCCACCGTGGCTTCCCTGTTGAGGAACACGGGTGATGTCTGCACGGCTGCTGCTTTGAACTTCGGATATTGATCTCCCACGTTGACCTCCCGGGTCTGTATGTTGACGGCGACGATTATGCGCGCTCGAACGGTAGGAGTCCACCGAGGAGCGCTCCCACCGCCCACATGTTCGCTCAGGGCAGCGCAGGATGCATGTCGCGGACCTCTGAAACCTGCTCAAGCGCCAGGGCTGCCCGCAGGACCGTGCTCTCGTCGAAGTGACGTCCGACGATCTGCACGCCGATGGGCAGGCCGTCGGCGCTCATGCCGAAGGGCAGAGAGAGCGCTGGAGAGCCGGTGAGATTCCATGGCAACGTGGTGTTCAGCTTCTGTCTTGCCAGGACCGTCGTTCCGTCAATGGTGAGCTCAGTGAGTCCATGCGCATATGCAGGGAGAGGCACTGTCGGGCAGAGCAGAAGGTCGTAATCGTGGAAGTAGGCCGTCATGGCGTGTCTGATAGCCTCCCATCGCGCGAGGGCTTTCAGGTATTCCCGGACATCGGGCCAGGGGTTTGCCAGGCGCTGCTTCATGAAGGGATGCAGCTCGGACTCCCGCCCCTTGACCAATGGTTCGAAGTAGTAGCCGGTTTCCAGTCCCCACACGGGACCTGACACCGCTGAGCTTGGATTCTCCACCAGGACAGGCAGGTCGACATGCTCAACAACACAACCGGCGGACTGCAGGCTGGCGGCTGCCTTCTGCACAACCGCTGCCACTTCCGGGTTCACGGGAGCGAACGCATCGTCTGCGTGCCAGCCAACATGCAGCTTCAGTGGCGTGGTGGCCGACTCGGGAATCACGGATGGTGCCACAGGGATGCAGTGGTGGTCCACGCCATCCGGTCCAGACATGAGACCAAGCGCGAGGGCAATGTCGCGAACGGTGCGCGCCATGGGCCCGACATGATTCGCCCGCAACAGGGCTTGCGGCCAGTGCCCGGTCAGCGGTACGCGACCATGTGTGGGCTTGAGCCCGACTATGCCGCAGTAGTGTGCGGGCATACGGATAGAGCCGCCGACATCGCTGCCGATGCCCAGTGGGGACGCTCCGGTGGCGATGGCAGCTGCCTCGCCGCCGCTCGAGCCTCCCGGTGTGCGGTCGGTATTCCACGGATTGTTGGTCCTACCGAAGACCAGGTTGTCGGTCTCCCACCACAGGATGAACTCGGGCACGTTGGTCTTCGCCAGGAAGATGCCTCCCGCGTGCTTCAGCCTCGCCACAGAGGTGGCGTCGGTCTCGGCGACGTGGTGCTCGAACAGCTTCGAACCGCGGGTGGTGCGAACACCAGCGACATCGAACGCGTCCTTGCAGGTAAAAGGCACACCGTGCAGCGGGCCGATGGCCTCGCCCTTCATGAGCGACTGCTCTGCCGCGCGGGCCTTGTCCAGCGCGTCGTCAGCTATCGTAACGACGGCGTTGAGCTTCGGATTGATGGCGGAGATGCGCTCCAGGTGGGCGCTCACAACCTCAACAGGAGAGAGCTGTTTGTCACGTATGCGACTGGCCAGTTCAGTAGCATCGGCGAAGCAGAAGTCTTTGTTCATAGTGAGTGTCAGGGTACGCGCTTGGGGTTCGGGGTGGCAATGGGCATAGTCACCGTTTGTCAACGTGTGACGCAGATCCTCGTTGCCCTGTACGTGACCTACGCGCCCGACGGCGTCACCCTGGAGCAGCTCCTCGGCCACGTTCGCGATATCTGGGAGAGCATAAGACTGTTCTCACCGTCTGCGCGGGTCGAGCCGGTGAAGGTGTTGGGCAATTCCGGGGACACCACACTCAATTGGTCATCACGTTCGGAATCGTGGTTCAGCGAGCCATCGTCACCCATGGTTGCGTGACTTCAGCTTTGTGACACCAGAGATAAGTGTGGTGTCCCCATTTGGGATTCGGTCTGCCCCGGCTCAGGCATTCAGGCCCTTGAAGTACTGCTGGACATTGTTGCTCAGCGCGTCCAGGTCGTAGCCGCCTTCCTGCACCACCAGCATCGGCAGGTCGGCACGGCTGATGCGGTTGCCCAGACGGCAGAAGCCTTCCGTGGTCACCGC
>CAZQML010000037.1:0-2645 GCA_964594245.1 uncultured Dehalococcoidales bacterium
CACTCTGTCCCGGGGCGTCGCAAAGGACGCCGGCAAAGCGCAGCGCCTGTGGTCCCGCACGGCGACGGGCCAGGCATGCCATGGCCCCTACAAGTACCGCCCCTCCCCGACCCTCCACCGGTGGCAATTCAGGCGACACCATACGTTAGCCAGTTCGGACAATCCGTGACTGATGTCCCCCGAACTGAGGCGGCCATCGGAATGTTCTCAAGTGATTCGTGGGCGCGCTCACAGTGCAGAGAATGGCAATGCAGTAATGCGTGGACCTGGAGGCAGGGCATTCGTGAAATCTCGCATTTGAAATGCAAATTTGCATGGTTCCTGTTACAGGCGGACGATTGTGGACCACAGGATGATTGCGCGCCTTGTGTGTCGGCGCTAGAATAAGCGAACGCAGGGGGCTGTTGTCAGTATGAAGTATCGCATTGTCATGGAACCTCAGCCTGACGGCGGCTACACCGTTTACGTGCCAGCTCTTCCTGGCTGTATCTCCGAGGGTGATAGCCGCACTGAAGCCATTGCCAATATCCGTGAGGCAATCTCCGTCTACACGGAGAGCATTGCGGAGAGGAATCTACCTACCCCGCAGATTGAGGAGAGTGAGGTCACCGTGTGACCCATCTGTCAGGGCTTTCCTGGCAGGACATGTCCGCAGCGCTGCAGCGAGCAGGGTTCCATCCCGATAGACAAAGGGGCAGCCACCTTGTGTTCGTTCAGAGCGACAGCAATCGCACTGTGGTGGTTCCACGCCATTCCGAACTCAAGCCAGGCACAGTGAGTGCAATCCTGCGTGAGGCAGGCCTGTCGCGTGAAGACGTTGGCCGCTGAATGATTGTCACCGCCTCGTTCTGTTTCCTCTCTGTGTAGGGAAGTTCGGGGCACCATACCCATTTCGCACGTGCTGAAGGCCGAAGTGGGAAAGTGAAGGAGTCAGGGCAAAGGCGCCAGTGGCGGTTCAAGAGTCGCGGGTCGGTCAGCCGGGGGTTGGAGTAACGAGCGAGGAAGCGCCCAGTCGGACAGAGAGGTTGGCGCTAAGAGGGCAGAGCGGGCTTCTCCACCACGAGAACGGTCGGGATGGCGATGGCCAACAACACTGCGGCGGTGGTGAACGCGCCCACGTATGAGCCCGTGGCGTCGTGCATCATGCCCGAGAACAGAGGCCCGGTGGCGGTCCCCATGCTTTGCGCCAGGTTAAGCGCCCCGAACACGGCCCCGTAGAACAGCAGACCGAAGTTGGTGCTCCCCAGCATCGATAGAGTGGGAAGCCACGCCCCCACTCCCAGCCCCACCAGCACCGCGTAGGTCCAGATGAGCATCAGCGGCGAGTCGGCACGCACGGTCAGCAGCAGAAGTACGCCCGCCAACTGCAGCCCGATGCCGATTGCACAGGCGCGATTGGCCCGAATCTTATCGCAGAGCCAGCCAAAGAGAATCTTCCCCATCCCGCTGCCAAATGCAATCGCGCCGAGCGCCGATGCAGCAGTGGCAGTCGGATAGCCAATGTCCCCTAGAAAGGGCGCCGAATTCTGAATCGCGCCCATGTTGGCGAAGTTGGAGAAGGCGAACGCCACACATATAAGCCAGAAGGCCCGTGTCCTCAGCGCCTGCCGCAGGGTGAAGCCCTCCAGCGCCACCGGCGCAGATGCAGTCCCATCCTTGTTCAGCGGCGGTGCGCTATCACCATCCGGATAGAGCCCCATGTCTGACGGTCGCGTACGTACTACGCCCAGCGCCAGCGGGATGGCGACGGCCACTATCAGGATGGCCATTGAAAGATATGCCGCTCGCCAGTCGAAGTGCGACAGCATGTAGCCGATGAATGGCGCCATCACGACGCCACCGGCACCGATGCCGGCCGCCATCAGGCCCAGCGCGGTGCCCCGCTTGCGCCTGAACCAGTTCGACATGAGCGCGCTGCACGGCACCAACCCCATGGCGGATGCGCCGATTCCGACTATCACGTAGCCGAGATAGAAGAGCGGCAGATCGCTCATGCGGCTCAAGATGAGGAATCCGAGGCCCATCGTCAGCGCGCCAACGGCAATCACCGGACGTGCCCCATGACGGTCCACGAAGCGGCCAACGACGGGCGACGCGAATCCCACCATCAGGTAGAAAAGTGTGAAACCGGCCATCACCTGGCCGCGCCCCCATCCCAACGACGCCTCGAGTGGCTTGACGAAGAGGCTGAAAGCGAACACACCGCAGCCGCTGAACAGGACCATTAACAGGAAGGCGACAGCTACGAGGTGGTAGCCGTAGAAGACGTGACCCTTGCGCTGGCCTGCCGGTGTGCTCATCACCAAAGCTCGACTCAGACAGTCGAGCGCTCATTGTAGCAGCCGCAGCGAAGCGAAGTACGGCTCGAGGGAGTCACGGGTTAACGCGAAGCCGGCAGTCGCCTGCTGCGTAGCTTTGCTGATATGATTTGCGAGTGAGATACCGCGCCCTGATATCCGACCTCGACGGGACGCTGCTCGACACACTGGAAGACCTGGCCGACTCTGTCAACGCCGCGCTGGCGCGACTCGGACTCCCGCATCGCGAAATCGACGCCTACAAATATTTCATAGGCGATGGCAGGCGAGCGTTAGCGCTACGGGCACTGCCGAAGGACCGCCGCGACGAAGCCACCATAGACTCTC
>CAZQML010000038.1:0-9171 GCA_964594245.1 uncultured Dehalococcoidales bacterium
AGCCGCTTCATGTTCTTCTCGATGATCTTGTAGTCGTGGTTCCGGTCTGCCTCTTCAGCAGTCTTCTTGAACTCCTCAGCCGCGCCGCGAGCAATCTCTCGAATCTCCTCATGTATGTCCGAGAAATAGGGGAATTTTCCCATGGCTAGTTGACCTCCTTCATGTATGTGTCCTCTGTTGATTCCTTCTATGGTATCTCGCGTTGCCGCTGGCAGCTGCGCCGATGTTCGTGTATACACAGGCAGCGGGGCCGCTATGCATGCCGGCCCCACGCCTGACGTTACACAAATGATACTACTTCTTTGGAGCCGGCTCCGAAATGTCCTCCTCCAGACCGATAAGCCGCTTCGCATACGCGACAGAGTTCTCGATGCCGGAGTTGAGCCTCACCATGAGCTTCGCTCCCTCGGGGGAGCCTCCACCGTGCATACAGCCGGGGACACCGGCGCCCAGCGTGAGCCACTCAATGAGCCGAGCAATCTTGACTCGAGACTCAGCCGTTGACGCGGCCTTCAGGTACTTCTGCACGAGGTGGCCGTACTTCGGGTCGGTGAAATCGACGTATGACGGCATGCAGCCCGTCTCTCCGATACCGCCCGATATGTCCTGGGCGATACGCTTCGTATCGTACGGGAGGGTGCCGACATGTATCTTGTTGACATTGGCCAACATCGGGTTTGTGAGCCATGCACCGGACGGGTGCTTCTTGCCCAGGGCCGACGCAGCCACGCCCATGGCGAAGGTCGTCTCGTTGTTGACGTACATCTGGATGAGCCTCTCGTTGAAGGCCCTGGTGGAGAGCCCGTTTGCCCGCACGATGAGTGCTGCCGCCCCGCACATCAGATCGCCCTGGCCTGCGACGCAGCCGCCGATTGCAGCCCGGTAGGGCATGATGAAGTTCATCACCGCGGCGCCAGAGTACTTGAACTCACCGGCCATGAACACGCGCTCCTTCGGGACGAACACGTCCTCGAAGAAGAGGTAGGCCTGTGTGATTCCGCCTATCTTGACAGGAACGTCGAAGCCTTCCTCGGCCTCTCGCGTGTCACTGGGGTGACGGGCCTCGACAATCGTGAGGCCCTCGATGTCTTTCGGGATGACGAAGGAGACGGCGTAGTCCTTGTCGGGCTCCTTGTAGCCGGCTCCCGGGAGGATGAATATCTCCTGTGCTGCCGCAGTGCCGCAAATCATCACCTTTGCGCCGCGGACAACGATGCCGTTGTCCTTCACGTCCACGATATGAAGGTTCATGTCGGGGTCTTCCTGTTGCGATGGGGTGAGGGCCCGGTCGCCTTTCGGGTCGGTGAGCGCGCCGGAAACAGTGATGTCGTTGTCCTGGGCGTAGCGGAGCCAGGTCTTGAGTCTCTCGTGGTAGTCCGTGCCCGACTCCTTGTCCATCTCGTACGTGGTGATCCACATCGAGTTGAGGCCGTTGTAGCCCGCGCAGCGCCCGCCTGTGCAGGTGCCGGTAAGGTGATAGGCCGTGCGCTTCATCTTGCAGTTGGCTATCATGTCCTCAGCGGTCTGGTTGACGGCGAGGTAGCGGGATACCTTGTCGCCCGTCAAGATGGAAGTTGTGGAGAACAAGTCTGCGTACTCCGGATCGAGGGCCGCAGCGAACAACTGGGCGTGTCCCTCGACCGTGCCCCTGGTGTGCGGGTTCGTAGTGACGTCCTCAAGCAACTGTCCAAACTTGTACATGTTTGGACGGAGCTTCTTGAGCGCCTGCTTGTACTGTTCGGGAGTCTTGAGAGCCATTTCGCCTCCTATCCAAGAAATGCTGTGCAATCGGGCATCTTAGCATAGGGGAAGGAGAGCCTTCTAGAGGTGGAGAGGGGAATGCCGCGGGCTTGGTGAGAAGCAAGGAGAAAAGAAGAAAGTCGGGGCGAGAGGACTCGAACCTCCGGCCTCAGCGTCCCGAACGCTGCGCGCTACCAATCTGCGCTACGCCCCGCTAGCCCATGCTATTATAGAGTGCTTTGATGAACGCGGCAAGTATGAAGTACTGTGTGTTGATTATGGACGGCGCCGCTGGCTGGGGCCTCCCGGCCCACGAGGGCAAGACCTGCCTCGAGCTTGCGAGAACGCCGAACCTGGATGCCCTCGCACGAGAGGGCACAGTCGGCGTCGTACGAACCGTGCCGGTTGGAATGGAGCCTAGCAGCGCCTGCGCATGCATGTCGCTTCTCGGGTATGACCCTCGAGTCTACTACAGAGGGCGAGGGTCGATTGAAGCCCGCAGCATGGAGATACCAATAGAGGCTGGTGAAGTCGTGTTCCGCTGTAATCTGGTGAGCGTGCGCGATGGCAGGATGAACAGCTATAGCGCCGGATACATCGGCAACGAAGAGGCACACAGGCTTGTCGAGGCACTGAATTCCGCCGTGGGCGACCACGAGGTGAGCTTCTTCCCTGGTATCAGCTACAGGCATATCTGCAAGATAGGTGGACGCGAGGAGACACTTGAGGCTGAATGCACTCCCGCCCACGATATTCCGGGAGGGAGCATCGAAGAGCATCTTCCCGCGGGCAACGGAAGCGACTTCCTTCGCGACTTGATGATTCGGTCCCGAGAAGTGCTTGAGGGGCATCCTGTCAACCTTGAGCGTGAAGCGCGCGGAGAGGTCCCCGCGAACATGATCTGGCTCTTCTGGGGCAGCGGACGGATTCCGCCCATGCCTTCCTTTCGTGACACCTTCGGCTTGAGCGCGGCCATGACTTCGGGAGTGGACCTCCTTCTTGGCCTTGCGAAGATGCTCGATATGCGTGCGCTCGTGATTCCCGGTGTTACGGGGGACGCTGCGAATGATTACGCGGGACAGATGAAGGGGGCGGTTGAGGCGCTTGAAACATGTGACCTTGTGGTCGCGCATGTTGAGGCTCCTGACGAGGCGGGCCACGATGGGGCGGTCGATGACAAGGTGCGGGCTATTGAGCGGATAGACAGCGAAATGGTATCTGTCCTTCGTGGACTTGAGAGAGAGCGTATCAGGGTCCTTGTGGCCCCTGACCACCCGACCCCGATTGAGGTGCGTACGCACATCGCAGACCCTGTGCCGTTCCTGCTATGGGGTGCGGGCATGGATGGCAACGGCGCCTCCCGTTTCACGGAACGGCAGGCCTCGGGCACAGGGCTCGCTCTTGATGAAGGGCACCGGATCATGGCGATGTTCACGTCCTGAGAGCGTTCACAATGGCAGTGATAGTCCAGAAGTATGGCGGGAGTTCCGTTGCCGATGCCAGGAAGATACGCAACGTTGCGCGACGCATAGAGATCTGCAAGGATTCAGGCAACGACATGGTTGTCGTCGTGTCCGCGATGGGCGACACGACCGACGAGCTGATATCCCTTGCCCGACAGATGACCGACCTCCCTGATGAGCGGGAACTGGACGTCCTGCTCTCCACAGGAGAAATCGTGTCGAGCACCTTGATGGCGATGGCCCTGAGGGGCGAGGGATATCCGGCCGTGAGCCTGACGGGAATGCAGGCGGGAATCCAGACCGATTCGAGTCACAGCAAGGCACGGATAACGCGGATTGACCCGCAACGCATCCTCGGCGAACTGAAGAAGGGCAACATCGTGATTGTTGCAGGGTTTCAGGGCGTCACTGCGGACATGGATACGACGACCCTCGGCAGGGGTGGCTCGGATACCACGGCGGTGGCTCTGGCGGCAAGCCTCGGGGCTCAAGTCTGCGAGATATACTCCGATGTGGAGGGAGTGCTATCCGCCGACCCCCGGGTAGTGCCCGATGCCGTGAAGTTGTCGCAGATAGGCTATGAGGAGATGCTGGAGCTTGCAACTTACGGCGCGAAGGTGATAGCGCCCAGGGCTGTGGAGTTGGGGCAGGTCTACGCGATGCCTATTCTCGTAGCATCGAGCAGTAGCAACGAGCGCGGCACCCTCATCTGCAAGGAGGCATCCATGGAATTGCGCAACAAAGTGAGCGGAATCGCTCACGATACGAATGTCGCGAAAATCACCGTCGTCGGCGTCCCCGACCGCCCGGGGGTGGCCAAGGACATCTTCGGACCACTGGCCCGTGCGAACATCAGCATTGACACTATTGTGCAGAATGCAGGCAGCGACAACGTGACGGACGTCACTTTCACGGCTGCGCGCACCGACCTTGTGAAGGCACTCTCGATAGTCGAGCCGGTTGCGATGAAGCTCGGAGCGGCGAAAGTCGTCAGAGACGAGACTCTCGCCAAGGTGAGCATAATAGGCACCGGGATGCAGAACACGCCAGGCTATGCCGCGCGGATGTTTCGCGCGCTCTTCGAAGAGGACATCAATATCCAGCTTATAACGACATCAGAGATTCGGATAACGTGTATCATCAGCGAGGGGCGAGTGGAGGATGCCGTGAGGGCGCTTCACCGCGCGTTTGAAGTGGAGTTCCACCGGCCAGAGTGACTCAGTGCTTCGGGGCTACAACGGGGAGACGACGTACTGTGACGCTACAGCAGGAAGAAGACCGCACTCGGCTCGGCAGGAAGCTCGGGCAACAGGCGATAGCCCTGGCCGTACAGGGAAGATGGGAGGAGGCGGTGGCGGCCAATCGGGCCATAGTCGAGCGCTTTCCGGACGACGTGGCGGCGTGCAATCGCCTTGGGAGGGCCCTCATTGAACTCGGGCGATTCGTCGAGGCTGCCGAGGCGTATCAGAGGGCCCTGGAGATAGACTCCGGCAATTCCATCGCGATGAAGAACATCGAACGGCTCAAGACATGGGCGAGCGCAGGGCACCTGGCTCCGCAGAAGGCGCGCAGACTTGGAAAGGAGTTCTTCGCGTCGACGGTCGGCAAGACGGGCGTCGTTGGACTCACCAACGTGTCGGCACTCAACCGCATAGAAGAGATTGCTGCAGGTGGGGTTGTGGCATTGCGACGGCGAGGACAACGGGTCTATGTAGAGGATGACGAGGGGAACTTGTTAGGAGAGCTGGAACCCAAACACGGCGCGCGGCTCGCGAAGCTGATGCAGGGCGGGAACGAGTACAGCGCGACCGTGCTCTCAACAGATGAGGGCGGCATACAAGTGCTAATCAGGGAGGATTTCCAGCACCCGAACCAGGTGGGGCAGGCATCGTTCCCCCCTACACAGGCTGACAGGCTGTATGGACAACTGGCCCGGGTGTCGCCCGTCGAGACTCCGCCGATAGTCGACCGGGCCCGGCGGTCTGCCGCCTCCTTGGAAGGGCTGAGTGATGCCGACACAGGGGAGTCCTTCTCAGAAGACGAGGACAGGGGATTCCTGGAAGGATTCACGCTTGTGGAGAAGCCAATCGATAGCGAGGGGAGTTTAGAGTGACAGGTATTGGACTCGTGAATCCCATTGACATCGAGCAGGAGATGAAACGCTCCTACCTCGACTATGCTATGAGCGTCATCGTCGCTCGAGCTTTGCCCGACGCCCGTGACGGCCTCAAGCCGGTCCAGCGGCGAGTGCTCTTCGCGATGGATGAACTCGGGATTCGCGCGAACAGCTCGTACAAGAAGAGCGCCCGCATCGTCGGCGAAGTGCTTGGCAAGTACCATCCACACGGAGACTCCTCTGTATATGAAGCCATGGTCCGAATGGCTCAGGATTTCTCTCTCCGCCATCCCCTTGTCGACGGCCAGGGGAACTTCGGCAGCGTGGACAACGACCCCCCCGCCGCGATGCGATACACGGAGGCGCGTCTTGCTCCCATCGCGGTGGAGATGCTCGTCGACATCGACAAAGACACAGTCGATTTCGTGCCGAACTTCGACGATTCACTGAAGGAGCCCTCGGTCCTTCCTGCGCGGATTCCCAACCTCCTGGTCAATGGGGCATCAGGCATCGCGGTTGGAATGGCCACCAGCATCCCACCGCACAATCTGGCCGAGGTCTGCGACGCAATTGGGCACCTGATCGAGAACCCTCTCGCCGGCAACACAGAGCTGATGCAGTTCGTGAAAGGGCCGGATTTCCCCACGGGGGCCATCATCCTTGGCACCGAGGGAATACGGAGCGCGTATTCCACGGGGCGGGGCAAGGTGGTCATGAGAGCGCGGGCGGAGGAGATAGTCAACAAGAGCGGCAAACGGCAGATTGTGATTACCGAGATACCCTACCAGGTGAACAAAGCCGCGCTCGTTGAGAGAATCGCGGAGCTTGCCAAGGAGAAGAAGATAGCCGGCGTTGCTGAGGTGAGAGACGAGTCGGACAGGGAAGGCCTACGGGTTGTCATCGACCTCAAGAAGGAGGCGCAGGTCGGCCGTCTCCTGAACAACCTCTATCGGCACACCCCCATGCAGACGATCTACTACGTCAACATGGTGGCCCTCGTCAATGGCAGGCCACAGACGATAGACCTTAAGGAGGCACTCACCTGCTACATAGAGTTCCGCACGGATGTCATCACGAGGCGTTCCCAGTTTGACCTCGAGAAGGCGTCGAAGCGGGCGCACATCCTTGAGGGCCTGCAGATTGCCCTGGACAACCTGGATGAGGTGATAGCCGTCATTCGAGGCTCCGAGACGGTGGAGGCGGCGCGAGACAATCTCATGGCCCGCTTTGGACTCTCTCAGGAGCAGGCGCAGGCAATCCTGGATATGCCACTGCGCCGACTGGCGCACCTGGAACGCGAGAAGATTGCCGAGGAGTATGCGGAGCTGCTCAAGACCATGGCCTATCTGGAGGACTTGCTCGCGAATCCCAGGAAGATACTGCGTCTGATTCGTGACGATGTAGTCGAGGTGAAGAAGAAGTTCGCCAACAAACGGCGGACGGAGATATGGGAAGAGGAGGCCACGGAGTTCAGCAACGAAGACCTTATTCCGCACCAGAAGATGATAGTGACACTGACTGCCAACGGCTTCATCAAGCGCCTACCCGCGAGTACCTACAGGGTGCAGCACCGTGGTGGACGAGGTGTCATGGGCATGGTGACCCGGGATAACGACGCGGTGCGGCATATCCTTGTGGCCGACACGCATGACAGCCTCCTTTTCTTCACGGGGCGGGGGCGCGTGTACAGCGTTAAGTGCTATCAGCTTCCTGAGGAATCATCACGCACGGCGAAAGGCACGGCGATTGTGAATGTAGTGCCTGTTGACCTCAGCGAGGAGATAACGGCGCTCGTGGCCGTTCCGAAGTTCGAGCCGAACAGCTTCCTGGTCATGGCGAGCCGTCGAGGAGTCGTGAAGAAGACGCCGCTTGAGAAGTTCGCCGCCGTCCGCCGTTCAGGCGTTGTTGCAATCAACCTGAGGGAAGACGACCATCTCGTGTCCGCAAGGGTCGTGGGTGGCAGTGGAGAGGTCGTGTTGGTGAGCCAGAACGGCATGGCCAACAGGTTCAAGGTGGAGGAACTCCGCACCGCTTCCAGAAGCAGTGGTGGAGTGCGTGGCCTGCGGCTCGCAGGCGACGAGATTGTCGGGATGGACCCTGTCGCCATCGATGTCTACCTTCTGTCGGTTTCGGAGAGAGGCTATGGCAAGTTGACTCGTGTCAATAGCATCCCCGTGCACAAGCGAGGAGGCAAGGGCCTCCGCGCCCACAGGGTTGGTGTTGAGACCGGGAAGCTCGCCGTAGCGCAGCTTGTGCCGCCTCAGGGCTCGCTCGTGCTGCTGTCCTCCACGGGCAATGTTGTAGTCATCCCGATGGAGCAGATCTCTGTGCAGAGCAGGAACGCGCGAGGTGTCCACCTCATGGCTCTTGAAGAGGGGGAGACCGTCGTCTCGGTCACTACCACGGGCCAGGTAGAGATGGCTGTGGGCTAGCTCGGGGCCGGTTCCGGCCCGGTGGCCGCCGTCGTGAGATATTCGCCTTGAGGAAGGAGGCATTTTCCCATGAAACTGGTCTTCGTACATGGCTCAGGCAACACGGGAGTTATCTGGAGGCACCAGACAGAACACTTCGTTGGCTCCGAGGCCGTCAATCTTCCGGGACACCTGTCAGAAGGAAAGGCGTGCGCAAGCGTCGAGGCCTACGCGGCCTGGCTTCATGGCGACCTGTCCAAGAAGGGCTACTCCAAGCCTGTGCTTGCGGGACACTCGCTCGGCAGCGCGATTGTGCTGCAATATGCGTTGGACTACCCTCAGGATGTCGGCGGACTTATCCTTATCGGGGCCGGAGCCAAGCTGCGGGTGGCCCCGCACGTCCTCCAGATTATTGAGAAGGGCATTAAGGACCGCGATTCCTGGCTTGCCGAGTTCGTCGAGCCGCAGCTTCGCCACATCGTTGACACGGTTGTCGACGTGGCGGCCCGAGAAACCGGGATGGACGGCGGATTGAGGCGAAAGGTGCTGGCGGAGACCGCTCGTGTGGGAGCCAGAGTCCAAGTGAATGACTTCCTCTGCTGTGACAGATTCGATGTCATGGACAGGTTGCACGAGATAGACGCACCGACCCTCGTGCTGTCGGGGAGCTGGGACGTGCTGACTCCTCCGAAGTATGGCGCGTACCTTGCGGATAACATCGAGGGTGCAAGGCACCTTGTGATCGAGGGAGGGACACACCTCTTCTTCGCGGAGAAGCCGCGTCAGGCCAACAAGGCCATCGAGGACTTCCTCAGGGAGCTCTAGTGGTTCCCGGGTCGAGCCTGGAGGCGCAGCCTTCCTCCCGCTGCTCCAAGCCGCACGCGTTGCAGCTTTCGGTCCGGCAGTCGGGCGTTGGGTCCCCCGAGATTATCCTCTTGTACTCTCTGGCGAGGTAGGCCGGCGAGACTCCTGTATCGATGTGAGCCCAGGGGAGAGTCTCGTCGAGCGAGCGCTCGCGGTTGGCGTAGTCCTCTATGCGGCAGCCACATGACTCGAAGGCAAGCCGCCAGTTGTCGTAGGAGAAGCACTCTCCCCACGCGTCGAACCTGCTGCCAAGCTGCCACGCACGGAGGATTGCCTTGCCCACACCGCGGTCTCCCCTCGAAAGCGCGGCTTCGAGCTGGCTGACGTGCGGGTCCGGCCAGGAGAGCTTGACCCTGTCAGTGCGCAGGCCTTTCTTGAGCAGGTCCACCTTCGACAGGACGAGTTGCCGGTCGTCCTGCGTCGTCCACTGGCAGGGAGTGTGCGGCTTTGGCACGAGGAGGTTCACGCTTACATTCAGACGAAGGGCGGAGCCTGCCCGAGAAATCCTGCGCACGAGGTCGGTGATGCCCTCGACGTCCTCCTCCGTCTCGGTGGGTAGCCCCACCATGAAGTAGAG
>CAZQML010000039.1:0-20728 GCA_964594245.1 uncultured Dehalococcoidales bacterium
TCCTTCAGTATCGGGAAGTCGTCCGTGAGTATCTCATCGTAGAGAGGCTTGTCCGGGTAGAACAATTCCTGGATGAGGAAGTTCGGTATGACCGCGTCCAGGTGCAGATTTGCTGCGGTGAGGCCGGGTCCGACGCAGCTATGAGGGGCCACGCCGATGTGGTACACATCCGCCATGGCCGCTATCTTGATTGTCTCCAGTATGCCTCCCGCGCAGATGATGTCCGGCATTATCATGGAGACCATCTGCCTTTCGAGCATCTCGCGGAAGCCCCAGCGTGTGCAGGCCTTCTCCCCGGTTGTGATGGGGATGTTGACCTCGGAGGCCACCTTCGCAAGAGCCTCCAGGTTGTCCGGCGGTATCGGCTCCTCGAACCAGAACGGCCGGTACTGCTCCAGCTCGCGCGCCATCCAGATGGCGTCACTTGTTCCCAGGCGGGCGTGGACCTCGATGAGCAACTCGACATCGTCGCCTACGGCCTCCCTGACCCGGCGCACGCACTCGACGGCCTTGAGCATCGCCGCTCGCTCGTTGATGATGTCCAGCGGTGGGTCCCAGAAGGGGTCCCACTTGAGCGCCCTGAAGCCCTGGGCCACGGCCGCCTTCGCCCTCTCGGCGAACTCGTCGACGCTCTTCGCGTCGAAGTACCACGAGTTGTTGTACACCTTGATCCGCTCGCGAGAGGCGCCGCCGAGCAACTGGTAGATGGGTGCATTGAGGCTCTTTCCGAGGATATCCCACAAGGCGATCTCGATACCACTCAGAGCTGCCAGAGGGACGTGCGACTGGTGCCACCAGCTATCGCGGTAGACGTTGGCCCAGTGGAGCTGGATTTGCCGCGGGTCCTTGCCGATGAAGTACTCCTGCTCGAGGTTGTGGACCGCCACCTCCACGGCGCGGTTGAGGCCCTGGAGACTGGCTTCACCGAGGCCTGTGATGCCCTCGTCGGTGTCGACCTTGATGAAAAGCCAGTTGCGCCACCACGCCTCGTAGATGAACGTCCGGATGCCCGTTATCTTCATCTCACGCTCCTTCTCTTGTCCAGATTCGCTCGCGCCACGAGCGCCCTGGCGCCATGATAGTCCCGCAGGCTGGGCGAGGAAAGAGGGGTTGAGGTGGCGAAGCGGCTGCTCGCAACGGGAAGGGCCTGGACGAACCGAAGTCGGATAGGCTAATCTGAGTGGCCCTCGCCTTCGCGGAGACGATACAGCAATGTCGAAAAGACGTCCGGTGTTCTACGGCTGGTTCATCGTCGCGGCGTGCTTCGCGGCCACCGTGTGTCTCGGCGAAGTGACGTGGTCCTTCGGTGTATTCTTCAAGGCACTGGAAAACGAGTTCGGCTGGAGCAGGGGCCTCACGTCATCGTGCTACACCTTCATGGTGGTTGGCTACGCAATCTCCGCCATTTTAGCTGGCAGGCTCGCCGACAGGTACTCTGCGCGTCCCGTATTCCTTGTGTGCGCACTTCTGGGGGGGTCGACCATTGCTCTCTGCAGTCGCATCGAGACAGTGGCTCACCTACAGATACTGCTGTTCTTTGCAGGTCTTGGCTCGGGAGCGCTGCTGTCGGTCCCGTCGTCAACGGTCCAGCGCTGGTTCCACAATCGCCCGCGAAGTGGTGTCGCCCTTGCCGTGGTCATGGCGGGCGTCGGCGTCGGCGCGCTCCTGTTCGCACCGGCCATTGATTACTTCATAGGCGCCTACGGATGGAGACAGGCCTTCGTGTTCTGCGGCGTCTTCTTCCTGGTGGCGGTCGGATTCGCGGGGCTTGTGATACGGCCCGCCCCCACGCCGGTGTCAGCGCACGCGGAGGCGGAGAGAGACGGGACTTCTCAGACGCCGTTGATTCGTCAACTCGTCCGGTCGCCGCAGTTCCTTCTGATTACAGGGGTGGTGATGGTGGGGGTGTTCGGCTTCCAGGCGCTCAATGTCCATCTTGTTCCCTTCGCCACCGACGAGGGAATCTCACCTACGGTGGCTGCTGCTGCGCTCGGACTCGCGGGAGCGTTCTCGGTGGTAGGGCGCATGGTCTTCGGGCTTCTCTCCGGGAGGCTTGGATGGCGCAGGTCCCTTGCACTCGCCCAACTGGGAGTCGGCGGTTCGCTACTGTTCCTGTTGCTTGTTGACCGCGTCTGGATACTCTACTGCTTCGTGGCTCTCTACGGGGTGTCCCAGGGCGCGAGGGCCGTCTCGGTGATGGGCCTCATGGGACGCCTTTTCGGCATGCGCGCAATCGGGGAGACCATCGGCATCATGATGGCGTGCGCTCAACTGGCCGGCGCCTTCGGCCCGTATCTTGCAGGTTACCTCCACGACCTGTGGGGCAACTACACGCTCATTTTCTCGGTTCTCGGCGTGGCACTGATGATATGTGCTTTCCCGGTTCTGAAGTTCCTCGTTGCCCCTGTGGAGAGGAATGTCACCACAGAAGAGCCGCCGCCGGGTGCCTGACCATGCTCTCCTATCCGGCAGGCAAGAACATTTCTGTGTGTGTGTCCGGCGCTACCATAGCCCGATGACGTCTTTCAGCACCAGCGTTGCGCTGATGCCGAGGAGGACGATGCCGAAGACCTTGCGGACCTGGCCGGGGTTGAGATGCGAGGCCATGAAGCGTGAGCCGAGCTGACTGCCGGCCAACACCGCAATGGCCGAGAGAACCCAGACGTCCCACACCGGCTCCGCCTTCATGAGGACGTGCGATGTGAAGCTTGAGAGTCCCGAGCAGGTGACTACGAGCGCAGAGGTAGCGGCCGCCGCCTTCGCCTCGATTCCCGCCAGGTAGAGAAGCGGCACGACGAAGCTCCCACCACCCCGGCCGACGAGACCGGCCACGAAGCCGAGCACGGAGCCGCCGCTCAGGCCCAGAATCATGCGGCGCCGTGGTGTTCCCACCATACTTTCCTTTGATTTCCGTCCCCGGAGCATCAGGAGGGCCGCAATAGCGGTGAAAAGCGCGAAGAAGAGAATCAGGACTTCCACCGGTAGAGTCGTGTTGACCAGTGCTCCCAGCGGGGCGAACACAATCATCGTAAGCCCGAGGGGAATCGCCACCCGCCAGTTGATGAGCCGATTCCTTGCGTATGTGACTGACGCGGAGGACGTATTGACTACGTTCAGCAGCATTCCGAGAGGAATGGCCTGTGTCTTGAAGTCCATTCCGAGCCAGAACAGGATCGGGATATACAGTTGCGAGCCTCCCATGCCGAGCATGGAGAAGACGAACGCGATGCAGAAGAACAGTGGAACAACCACATACTCCATGTCCCCGCTAGTCCTCCTTTCTGGCTGCCGTCACCAGGTGCTCTCCGGCTGCATGATGTTGAGCGATTCCTCGCTAGTGGCGGTTGCACGTTCCGGGGAGTCCCCATTCGCCACCATCTGTGCCAGTGCGGGACTCATGGGCTCGCCCTCCATCGTGCCGACGGCGAGGCTTCCCTCTTCCAGTCATCGTCTAACGGGGTCGGCCCTTACCACGCTCAGTTGGCTTCCTGTCAATTGGCGCTGCCAGATGACCGGCTCGGCGGCTTTGGCCAGTATGCGCGAACAGGACTGCGCGGGCAAGAGGTTTCCTGTGGGGCAAGCGGCACGCTGAGAACGTCCTTGTGTACAATTCGTGACAGACGGGCCTGTCGCGGCTGCCGTGCACGGACGGAGGCATGCGAGTGGTGGAATGCCGGACACAGGGAGGAGAGAATGAGCGGTCGAGACGATGCCCTGAGCTACCTGGATGAGAACCGTGGGTGGCTTGTTGCCCTGGCACGGAGTATCTGGGAGCACCCTCAGGTAGGTTTCGCAGAAGAGTACGCGGCAGACCGCCTCGCGCAGGTCCTGCGCGAGGCGGCATTCCGCGTGCAGAAGCCCGTGTCGGGGATACCGACCGCGTTCGTGGCGGAATGGGGTGGTGGCTCGCCGGTCATCGGTATCCTTGGAGAGTACGATGCGCTGCCCGGCCTCTCTCAGAAAGTCATGGCAAAGAAGGAGCCGGTGGTGGAAGGAGGAGCCGGGCATGCCTGCGGACATAATCTCCTCGGCGTGGGAGGTCTCGGCGCGGCGCTCGCGGTAAAGTCGACTCTCGAGTCGAGCACTGTTTCGGGCACCGTGCGCTACTACGGCTGTCCCGCGGAGGAGACACTCATCGGCAAGGTATTCATGGCCCGCGATGGCTTGTTCAGCGACCTCGACGCTGCGCTGACCTGGCATCCGATGTATGCCAACACGCTCTGGGCATCGGCATCCACTGCTGTCAACTCGTTCAAGCTCAGCTTCCACGGCAGGTCGGCGCACGCAGCAGGGGCTCCTGAGGCCGGCCGCAGCGCGCTCGATGCTGTGATGCTCACGGACGTGGGCGTCAACTTCCTGCGGGAGCACATCCCGTCGGATGTCCGCATCCACTGCGTGGTCACACGTGGCGGCGAGGCGCCGAACATCGTCCCTGCGTACGCGCAAAGCTGGTACTACGTGCGTGCACCGAAGCGCTTGCAACTGGAGCGGATCTACGAGCGCGTCCTCAACGTGGCACGAGGGGCTGCGTTGATGACGGACACCACGCTCGAAGTGGAGCTTGTGGCCGCCTGTCACGACCTCCTGCCCAACGAGACGGTCGGCCGGGTGATGTTGCAGCATATGGAGGAACTCGGCCCACCGCCTTTTGATGCTGAGGACAGGGCGTTTGCAGAGGAACTGAAGGCGACGCTGCCACCGGGTGCGCTGGAGGATGTGCTCAGGGCGTACTGCCGAACGCGGGAGGAGATGGGCGACCCGCTTTGCACGGCGGTGTTGGACGACGTGGGCACGCTTGCAAGGGGCACGGTCCAGCCGGTGTCCACTGACGTGGGCGATGTCTCCCACATCACGCCGACGGCACAGGTCACGACCTGCTGCATGCCGCTCGGAGTGCCCGTGCACACGTGGCAGGCCACGGCGGCTTCCGGCTCAGAGATAGGCTTCAAAGGGATGATGCTCGCCGCAAGGGTACTTGCGCTGTCGGCGCTCGACCTGCTCACCAGCCCGGAGACCCTGCGCGCAGCCCGTGAAGAGTTGGACAGGGCCACGGATGGTAGACCATACAGGTCGCCGCTGCCGGAGGGGCTGCAGCCGGAGTCTGCTACCGCGCGGTAAAGGCCTGAAGGCGGCAGAACTTCCGTGACCCGGAATCGCAGCCACCGCGCACCGTCCACGCAGGTGCTGCATCCCGGAGAGAAGGCCAATGTCCAGCTCTGCGCGACGGGGAGCCTAGCTACTTGTCGAATGTCCGGTACTCGGAGCCCATGTCAACTGTGGTGCTGATGCCTCCGTCCACGGCGAGCGTCTGACCTGTGACGTAGTCCGACTCCCCCGCACAGAGGAACAGTACCGCAGCCGTTATGTCCGCCGGTTTGCCCCAGCCGAGAGGGATAGTATCTCCGATGCGCTTACCGGCAGGGGTCTGCCGCAGGGCTGAGTTGATTGGAGTGGCGGTGTACCCCGGCGCCACGCTGTTCACACGTATGCCGTGAGGCGCCAACTCGAGCGCCCATTGCCTCGTCAGACCGTTGAGGCCCGCCTTGGAGGCGCTGTATGCGGTGGAGGTGCAGCCCACTATGCCTGCGACGGACGAGATGTTCACTATCTTGCCGTAGCCGCGTTCCATCATGTGGAGTACGACCGCTCTCGCGCACAGGAACGGGCCTTTCAGGTCGACGTTGATTTCCCTTTCCCAGTCCTCGTCAGTGGTACCGGTGAGGCTCTGCCTGCGGATGACGCCGGCGTTGTTGACCAGGACGTCGACATGGCCATACGTGCGGATAGCCTCCTTGACCATGTTGTCGACCTCATCAGCCTTCGTGACGTCGCACTTGATCGCAGTGGCTGTTCCTCCGGACTCGACTATGTCTTCTACCGTCTGAGTGGCAGCCTCCAGGTCGATGTCGGCGCACACTACGCGGCCTCCCTCCCGTGCGAAGGCCTTGCAATAGTCCTCCCCGAGTCCCATCCCGCCGCCCGTGACGATGATGACCTTGCCGTCAAACCTGCTTGAACTCAATCGTCGTCCTCCTATGTGGTTGAGGGTGCCGGAATCCGTGAGATCGAGTGGAAGCAGATTGACGCCCTCCGCGTGCCAGTGTAGGACAGGGCGTGCGAAGCGTCAACGGGCTAGACGGGTCACGGAAGCCCGTAGCGTGAGGGGTTCGTGCGCACCTCGTTGATGAAGTCCGGGACGATTTCTGCGATGGTCTCGTACTCGGGCTTCCAGCCCCATTCCCTGCGCGCGACGGAGTCGTCAAACAGCTCCACCTCGGACGTTCGGTAGAAGTCCATGATGGCCGGGTCGGGGTTGTAGCTGATGTACGCGTCGGGGAAGTGGTTCCGCACCTCGGCCTCGATTTCCACTGCACTTGGAGTTGGGATGAGACCTCCGATGTTGTAGTTCACCATCTCGATGCTGGCGGCCGGCGCCCCGGCAATCATGACGAGGGATCTCACGGCATCCTTGAAGTACATGCCCGGCCCCTTCGTCTCCGGGGTCACGAAGCACTCAAACGGCTTGCCGAGGGCGGGATACTCGATCATCCACGAGTTGTACTGTGCCACCGTGCGCAGCGTGGTGCCGGGGCCGATGACTGACGGGAAACGAATGGAACGGAAATCCATGCCGAAGCGGGTGCGGTAGAAGCGGCCGAGGCACTCGCAGTAGAGCTTGCCCGCGCCGTACATGTTGCTGGGTCGCTGCAGCGTCATGTCCGTGACGACCTTACCTGCGCCGTGTGCATAGGTGCTGATGGTGCTTGTGAAGACGAACTCCGGCACTTGGAATAGTCTGGCAGCCTCGAGCATGTTCATCGTGCCCACCACGTTCACCTGGAAGGATGCCCAGGGGTTCGCGTTGGATGGCGTACTCAACATCGAGCCGAGGTGGAAGATGCGTTCGATGCGGTGGTCCTTGACTACGTTGAACACCTCCGATGAGTAGGCTAGATTGCCTCGGACAATGGTGATGTCCTTTGCGATGTCGGCAACTCTGCCGGGGTTCGATGTTGGCCCGAAGGTAAACACCTCATCGCCGCGCTGCAGCAGCGCGCGGGCCAGCTCAGCTCCTATATAGCCGGTTCCACCGGTGATAAGGACTCTCACAGGTACTGACCTCCCTTGTCGCTCCAGAAGCGGCTCAGGTCTCCAGGGAGCCTGCTAGCACATGCTTGCCCCTGTCTCTCTGTCGAGAGGAGGGATTTCCTTCATGGATGGATAACCATTACGCCATCGCGGCTGGCTTCGCCTCCCGGCGGTAGTCATGTCGACGCCGTCCACCCTGCTGCGGCAGAAAAACGGGAGTCTGGTGGTGCTGCCCCTACATCTTCAGCCTGCCCGCTAGAAAACCCACGGCGGCTAGGATTAGAAGAATGCCGAGTACTATGTGGGTCCAAGAGGGCCAGACGAGCACGAGGATGCCGAGGACCAGCGCAATGATGCCTGCGGTCTGGCTTTTCATTCTCCGCCACCTCCTCTGAGCGCAGTGTCTGCCTCTATTATGCGAACTGCTGGTCGGGTGTGCAATGCCCGGGGCTTGGTCCTGCGGATTGAAGCGCAGGGGGTGACAGGGTGGGCGCGTCGCCGTAGTCGTACACGTCCGCGGATTCCCTGGTCAGGGCGAGGTGGTCCCCACCTCTCCACCGCGCTTGGGAGCCGTCGGGCCAAGGCCGACCGGGCTGTGCGGCATACAGGTGTATGTGGCCTGCTACGGCCCTGACGCGTTCCGTCCCCTCAGGGCAGACCGTACCGGGCCGGGTTCGTCCTCACTTCCCTGATGAAGTCCGGGACCACGGCGTCAAGGCTGTCGTACTGCGGCTTCCAGCCCCATTCTCCGCGGGCGCAGGAGTCATCGAACGTCACGGTCCTGGCGGTCTCGTAGAACTGCATGACCACCGGGTCGGGCTCGTATGTCACCACCGCATCGGGGAAATGCTTCCGCACCTCCATCTCGATGTCCTGCGCCGAGGGCGTGGGATTGAGGCCGCTCACGTTGTAGTTGACTGTGATGATGCTGTCAGCCGGGGCGTCGGCAATCGTTGAGACCGCCCGGACCGCGTCCTTGAAGTACATGGCCGGGCGTTTCGTCCCGGGGGTCACGAAGCACGCGAACGGCCGGCCGAGCGTGGGGTACTCAATCATCCACGAGTTGTACTGTGCCACCACCCGGACCTTCGCGCCGGGGCCGATGATGGAAGGCAGGCGGACCGACCTGAAGTCGAGCCCGAAGCGAATGCGGAAGAAGCGGCCGAGACACTCTCCGTACAGCTTGCCCGCTCCGTACATGGTGGCAGGTCGCTGAATGGTGTGGTCCGTCGCCACTGTACCTGCTCCGTGCGCGAATGTGCCGACCGTGCTCGTGAAGATAAGCTGCGGCACCTCGAATAGACGGGCTGCTTCGAGGACGTTCATCGTGCCGACGACATTGACCTGGAAGGAAGCCCAAGGATTGGCGCTGGAAGGTAAGCTCAACATGGAACCGAGATGGAAGATGCGCTCGATGCGGTAGTCCTTCACCGCGTTGAACACCTCCGATGAGTAGGCCAGATTGCCGCGGACGATGGTGATGTCCTCTTGGATGTCGGCAACTCTGCCGGGGTTCGATGTTGGCCCGAACGTGACCACATCATCGCCGCGCGCGACCAGTTGTCGCGCCAGTTCCGCTCCGATATAACCGGTGCCGCCCGTAATCAATACCCGCACATGCAGCAGCCTCCTCTCCCGAAGCAGCTATTCCGACTCACTGGGACATGAGTCGTGCCTCGTAGGCCGGGCTGGTGTGGGGTGGGCAGGCGTTAGAACAGCGACTTCATCTTGCCCATCAGCAGCGCTACGCCGATGAGGATAAGCAGAACGCCGAGAATGATGTACGACCACGACGGCCAGATGAGCACTACGATGCCGAGAACCAGCGCAATGATGCCTGTGACTTGCTTTGACACGTCCTCTACCTCCCAATATTGAGACTGTCTCTGATTATGCCGATGTACAGTATTCTTGACAAGATGCACGCAGACTGGTGACGAGGTCGGCAGCGTTGTACCATAGTCTCCCATGAACATAGTAGCGATAGACGGCAGCCCACACGGCGACCGGGGCAACACTTCGCTGCTCCTGGAGCGATATCTCGCAGGCGCAGCCGAAGCGGGAGCCGATGTGGAGCGTGTCTTGGCCTACAAGCTGCAGATGGAGCCGTGCTGCGCGCATGTGCCCTGCTGGCACAAGACGCCGGGTGTCTGTATCTACAATGACGACGTATCGGCGTTGATGGACCGCATGGCGCACGCCGATGTCTGGGTCCTCTCCTCGCCCGTGCACGTGGGTGGCATGACACACGGGCTCAGTCGGGTGATGGAGCGCTCGATAATGCTGCTCTCACCGCACTACGAGGTGGGTGACGATGGTCGCACCCGGCATGTGACGTCGCCGCACGCAACGGACAGGATGATGGTGCTCATCTCCACGTGCGGCCTCTATGAGGAAGAGGCGCTTGCTCCTCTCGTCGCGCAGGTGGAGGACCTCAGTCGGTCGCACGGAATGCGCTTCGCCGGCGCACTGCTCAGGCCCCACGGGCTGGCGCTTCGATTCATGAAGGAGAACGGGCTCGACGTTGAGGACGTCCTGCAGGCGTCGCACGATGCCGGGATGGAGCTTGTTCGTACAGGTTTGATGAGCGAGAAGACGCTGCAGAAGGTGCGGCGGCCTCTCATTAGTCGGGATGACTTCATCGCGATGATGAACGGCGCCTTCGACCGCCGGCTCGGCTGTCAGGGCGGTCGCCAGGGCATAAGCTGACCAGTTCGCGGTGGCGGTACAGGTAGAAGGCCGCAGGCTTCACTCACGGGGACTGCGCCTTCGGTTGTCGCGAGGATTGGTGTCCCAAGGGGGGGGGTCGAAGATGACGGAGCCCGAGGTGTTCGTCACGCGATGGGACATTGCGTCTCTCTTTGACGCTGCGCCGGGCCTGCCCCGGCGTTTGTTCGCGCGATTGAGGCGTATTGACAATAGTGAACAATGCAGCGTTTGCAGCCTGGAGGTGGGAGCCAGCGCACAGGCCGCGAGATACGGGTTGAGTGCGAGGGACGGACGCGGACGAGAGGTGTACTATCCGGCGAGACGCTGTCCCTGGGGGACAGCCGTGACCGACAGGAGGGAGTGAGATGAGTGAGCAGAAGGAGACACGGGCGAGCGCCGAGGAGATGAAGAAGGTGATGCGCTACTGGGGACTGCCGCAGATACAGCTTGGCCCGGGGGCGGTGGCGCACCTGCTAGGTTCGAAGAGGATGACCGTCAGTTTCATCGAGCAGGAGCCGCACTGTTCCTTCAAGGTACACAGCCACGATAACGAGGAAATCGTCGTTGGGCTTGAGGGTGAGCGCGACCAGGTTGTGGATGGCAAGCTCTACCGCATCACGGAGGGCGACATCCTGATTGTGCCGTCGGGCTCCGCTCATGGCTCGCACACGTACGAGTTCGGCTGCAAGGTCCTGGAGATATTCGCCCCCCGTCGCGAGGACCTCCTCGAGAGGCTCGCGGAGGCGCAGAAGGGCCGGTAGGCTCGGAGTCGCTACACCGTCCACAGATAAGTCCCTGTGTCTGTGGGTAGCATCGCAGCTACGGCCCGGCCCCGGGATCGGTGCCCGGCAATGGAGTTGCGCAAGACCCGGGAGGCATGCTGCCTGTGCACGGGAGGGGCCGGCATCGTTGCGCTGCTGCTGCAACCCTGTCCACCAGCTTGCCACTTGAACGCCGCGACGGCCAGGCATGGAATGCGCTATCATTCGTGACGAATCACACGAGGAGAGGAAGAACGCTATCATGCTAGTCGACGACATCAAGAAGATTGCCAAGGGCATCCCCGCCGACCTCAAGGAGAAGAAGGGGGTCTACACCCTCGAGTTCATGGTTGCAGAGAGAAAGGTCTTTCTGTCCAAGAAGAAACTCACCTACAGCGCGAAGTTTCGCATTGACGACGCGAACAAGGAGCTGCGCTTCACCGAGATGCTGAAGGAGGCGAGCTCGGGCATGTCCTCGGGCGACGGCGAATTCGGCTCCGGTCCAGGCTTCGGCTTCAAGAAAGAGACGTTCAAGACCGGCACCGGACCGAGAGAAGGAGTCATCGAGCAGCAGTCTGAGCTCTTCGGGAAGCAATACACGTACACGTTTGACTTCAAGACGGTGCGGACTTCGATGGAAGCGGCCGCCACGGCCGCCGGCTATGCCTTGAAGTACCAGATAACACCCGTTGGACTGTAGCCGGCGACGACTCCGTTGCAGGCATACGCAGCAACACGCCGGGGGCAGCGCTCAGACTGCCCCTGGTCCGGGTATCCGTGACGTGCTGATTCGGAGTGTGGCGCGGCACTCGCTCACTATTATGTTCGAGCGAATGGCAGCCCGGTCTTTCTCTCTGATGCCTACTTCGGAAACTTGCTTGTCAGTCCCGTGCGGTCCCTCGCCATGTCGGGCCACGCCTGGAATCCCCATGGTGCGATGGGTCTGACGTAGATGCCCTTTGTAAGCGCTGCCGTGGTGCCGGCAACAAGATTCTCGAACTTGCCGTAGGGCACACCCGCCACCATCTCCCAGTCGTAGGCCATGGCGAACTTGCGTTCCCCGATGTCCGTGATGGCCAGTCTGAGCTCGTTGTGCAGGTACGGCGCGGCGATGCATTCACGGCAGGTCCCGCCGTGGCCGTTGGTCTCCAGCTTGACCCTCTCGCCGCCGTTCCAGACGTTGCCATAGACAAGGCTCAGCATCTGGTCGGGTGAGCCGTAGAAGAGGACCACATCCGGCTCCTCGGGCATCTTGCCCAGGGGGGCGAAGAGGGCTGCCGAGAAGGAACCGGCAGGGATGACATCGCCCTCCACCAGCTTCGCGGTCGACTTCGCATCGCTGGCCCACATCCCGGCGTTCCTCTCACCGTTCTTGAAGTCCTCCTCCACGTCCCAGAAGCCGAGGGCCGCCCCTCCCACCTGGCAATGGTAGGCCTCCTTGTCTGTCGCCAGCACCGGCCGCCTGTAGTAGCGCGAGAAGCCAGCCACCTGGCACGCGGCACAAGGGAAGCTGATGGTGGCGACGTCCTTCGGTGCGTCCTCGACCTTCCTGTATAGCTTCACTCCCAGCGAGGGCGTTCGAAGCTGCAGCAACGAGTCCAGATTCTGACCAAGCTCTGCCCATTTCTCCATGGTCTACTCTCCTTCAGTCGTATGCGTTGTGGTTCCATCCGCCCATTGTAACCACATGCGATGTCGAAAGCGATAGCTCCTGTGGCCCCGATTCGCTTCACGCTGACCCGTGACTTGTTGAGTCGCGACTTGTGCACCGACGCTGCCCTGATACAATCAGGCGTTGGCCTTGCCGCGCATGGGAGAGACATCGAACATATCAGCCACTCCGCGGAGACCACGCGTCTTCTACGGCTACTGGCTCGTCCTGGTCACATTCCTCTTCAATTTCATGGCAATTGGCTGTGGCTCCTACGCCTTCAGCCTCTTCGTGACTCCGTTGCAGGACGCGCTTGGATGGGGACGAGGCCAGATAATGGCCGGCTACACCGTCTTCTTCGTGACGATGGGACTCTCCTGTCCAGTGGTGGGTCGGTTCGTGGACCGCTACGGCGCCCGCCCGGTTATTCCGATTGGTGGGATGGTGATGGGGCTGGGATTCGTCGTTGTCAGCCAGATGAGCCAGCTCTATCTCTTCTACCTCGGCTACGTGCTGGTGGGTGCCGGGGTCGCCGGCATGGGACAGGTGCCCTCGAGCGCTGTGGTCTCCAACTGGTTCAAGATGAGGCGGGGCACTGCAATAGGTCTCATGGCCGCAGGTGTCGGTGCGGGTGGTGTGCTCGCGCCTGCCGTCGGATTCATGATTGAGAACCATGGTTGGCGAAACGCCTATCTCTCGATGGCCATCCTCGTCTGGGCAATTGTCATTCCCCTGGGCGCGCTGGTCGTTCGTACGCGGCCGTCAGACAAGGGAATGTATCCTTATGGAGCCAGCGGGCCTTCGGACATGGCGTCGGCGCATGCTACCCCGGCGGTGAGCGTGTCCGGTTTTACACTCCGACAGGCCGCACGCACGCTGACATTCTGGCTAATCGTGGCGTCCTTCCTGTTCGGAGGCTTCAGCAGCATGGGCTTGACGCAGGCGCCCGTGCCGTTCTTGCAGGATGTCGGCTACTCGATGCAGACCGCAGCCGCGGCGCTCGGCGCGATGGGCGTTAGCAGCGCCATTGGGAAGGTGTTCTTTGGCTGGCTGTGCGACAGGATACAGCCGAAGTACGCATGGGCAATCGGCCAGGGTCTCATGGCTGCATCAGTCGCGATACTCCTGAACATCAATGCTGACTCGTCGATTGCGCTTGTCTGGGCGTATGCACTCGTGCTGGGTTTGGGAGTGGGGGCGTGGTTGCCTACGCTCTCGATACTGGCGAGCAGCAACTTCGGGCTCACGTTCTACGGGGCGGTGTTCGGTGCCCTCAGCATGGCGCCGAGCCTTGGAGCTGCTACGGGGCCGTTCTTCGCAGGCCTGATGTATGATGCCACGGGCACCTACTATTGGGCGTTCATCATCTTCGCCGTGACGTTCCTGGTAAGCATTCCGGCGGTGCTCCTCACGAGATGGCCCAGGCCGCAGACTCACGACTCGTGACCCGCTGACTCGCGACTCTGCTCCGCAGCCGGAACTCCCTCACTGTGCCCTTTTCCGCGTCTGGTACAATGGCCAACGGGTGCTGTGCTAAGGAGGGAAGGATGACCGCAGGCGCTCCCTGGCCCGGAGGTCGCATCTTCTACGGCTACTGGCTCGTCGCCTTCGCCTTCCTGTGCATGCTGATATACAGCGGCTGTGGCCCCTTCGTGTTCAGCATGTTCGTGAAGCCTCTTGGCAGCTCCTTCGGGTGGGGTCGTGGTCAGGTGATGGCGGGGTTCACCATCTTCTACTTGATCATGGGCGTTGCCTCGCCCTTCGTCGGACGGGCTGTGGACCGCTACGGTGTTCGTCCGGTGATTCCGGTCGGCGCGTTGGTCATGGGTGTGGGCTTCGTCATCGCGAGTCGGATGAGCGACCTCTACGTGTTCTACCTCGCGTGTGTCCTCAACGGCACAGGAGCGGCCATCATGGGCCATGTGCCCGCGAGCGCGATGATCTCGAATTGGTTCGAGAGAAGACGGGGTATTGCTGTGGGCGTGATGGCATCCGGGCTCGGCGCCGGAGGCGTGGTAATGGCGCCAATCGCGGCATACATCATCGAGAACCACGGCTGGCGGGATGCCTACTTCGCGATGGCCATCATCATATGGGCCACGATTATTCCTCTTGGGCTGCTGCTCGTCCGGACCAGGCCGTCGGAGATGCGACTGTACCCCGATGGAGACAGCGCACCTGCCAATGTGGCGCCGGAGAAGGCGCCCCGGGTGGCGGCGTCGGGACTCACGCTGCGCCAGGCGATGGTGATGGCTGCATTCTGGTTCATGGGCATCTCCTACGGGTTCAGCGCCTTCAGTGCTGTGGGGACTCTGCAGACAGTGGTTCCGTTTCTCGATGACACGGGCTATCCCATGGCGATCGCGGCTGCGGCCCTCGGCGCCATAGGTGTTGGCAGCGCCGTTGGCAAGGTGTTCTTCGGGTGGCTGTGTGACAGGGTTCAACCGCGGTTCGTGTTCGTCATCGGCCTCTGCTTCCAGCTGGGGGGAGTGCTGGTGCTACTGAATGTACACGCCAACTCGCCGGAGGCGGTCATCTGGACGTCGGCGTTGCTCCTCGGGCTTGGCAACGGAAGTTGGCTCCCGACGATGTCTCTGCTTGTGAGTACCGGTTTTGGGCTCGCCTCCTACGGAGCCGTGTTCGGAGCCATCACCCTTTTGCAGAGCACGGGTCTGGCGATAGGCCCTCTGTTCGCGGGTATGATGTACGATGCAACAGGCACGTACTACGTGGCTCTGGCTATCTTTGCGGGACTCTACGCCATCTCAATCCCGGCGATTCTGCTCGTCAGGCGCCCGAAGTCGCTCGGTTGATAGCGCTGTCGCGCCAGCGGACGGCGGCACTTCCCTGCGCGCTGACTCCTCCATTCCAGCTGCCGCAACTTGCGGCGCGACTTGTCACACGTCGCCCCGCGCTTTGAGATGAGTATGGCGTCCCCGGAATCCCTGAGTGCAGGGTCT
This sequence comes from uncultured Dehalococcoidales bacterium, assembly GCA_964594245.1. Taxonomy (GTDB): domain Bacteria; phylum Chloroflexota; class Dehalococcoidia; order GIF9; family AB-539-J10; genus SKVJ01. Next base: position 15,171 of record CAZQML010000039.1, read on the forward strand.
TGACGTCTCGGCGGGCAGCTGACTAAAGTACGAGGGAACGTGACATGCCCGGCGTTCGGGGCACAGTGCAGATGGGCTGCATCACAGGTGTGGATGGCTGGCAGGGTCAGGATGCACTCGTCGAAGGGCGGAAAGAGCTAGATTGGACAAGGACGTGTGGAGGAGGGACATGTGCGGCTTCTGATAGCTTTCGGTACGGATGACGGAGTCCGCTTGAACAACGACCACGTGGGCATGGCCAAGGAGTTCCTTGTCTACGAGTTCTCGGATCGTGGACAGACCCTGGTGGAGCGCAGACAGAACGTGTCATACGCCGGGGATGAGTCCATGCAGCACGGTGACCCCCGAAAGGCGAGGGCTACGGCCTCCGTGCTCGAGAGCATGGACGTGCCGGTGGGCAAGAAATTCGGACCCAACATAACGAGACTGCTGACCAAGTTCGTCTGCGTTGTGGTGCGGACGGATGATATCACCACCGCAGTCGAGGCGGTCCGCAGTAACATTGGCACGGTGTTGGAGCAGAAGGAGAAAGGGCAGGAGAGAACACACATCGTCCTGCAGCCGTGAAGGTGTCGGCCTGTGATGGCCGTGTTCTGAGTGGCCCTCACCCGCTCTTCCGAACCGTGAACCGCAGCGCCACGAATCCTGCCCCGGTCAGTGCTGTTCGTTCGATACGAGGTGGCTTGTCCGGCGGGCTCCCCGGTGGCCAGAGGAGGGCGCTTGCCGACTCCTGCAGCTCCAGATATGCATCCGCAGCCAGACCCAGCAGGTTCTCGGTGGTGAGGAACCTGGCGTGCGAATAGATGGAGTGTCCTTCTGCTGCCTTGCGCGCGTACTCCCTGCCCCACGGGCCTTCTGCGGGGATTATGCCGGCCAGCAGCGTTCCATCCGGTCGGAGGACCCGGGCGCATTCCACGAGGGCCTGTCCGGCGTCCCTCACGAAGGAGAGCGTGGCGACTATCAGGACCCCGTCGAAGGACCCGTCACGGTAGGGCAACTCCTCCGCCGAGCCGGCCTTCGTCCGTACGCCGCGCTGGGTGGCGTACACGAGCATGGCAGGAGAGGGGTCAACTCCTTCGGTCACGCCGAAGGCTGAAGCGAACCGACCCGTCCCCACGCCGACCTCCAGCCACCGGTCGCAAGACCCGCTCCAGAGGAGGCGAAGACAGTCCAACTCCTCACGGAAGATGGCCCCGCCCTCAGGCGAGTCGTACCACCGGTCGTATCTATCCGCCATGCGGTCGAAAATGCCTGTCACTCACTCATTTCCAGTGCAGTGGTGAACGCACATGCGCGTTGTTCCGCCCTGCTCCTAGCCCTCTGCAGCCAGCATGTCCAGCTCCGCCGTCAGGTGCTCCGTCATGTAGCCGTCCTTCCTCACGCGCAGGTCGAGGTAGATGAGGAGATTGCCGAGGGTGGTGAGGGGGGTAAGCACCAGTGCGAACAGGAAGGCGTCTGTACCGGGAGCGAAGGTAGCGAGCCACAGCACCGGCATCTGGATGGCGCCGAGCAGAAGGGCCACGATGAGCAGCAGCCCGAAGGTGCGCAGCCAAGAGCCCGAGATGAGCTTCCAGCAGCGCACGGTCGCGGTCAAGGGGCCCGCCTGCTCGAAGAGCGCGATGAAGGGGGCGAACATGAGTCGCACGGCGAGATATACGCCGGCGAAGATGGCGGGAAGCGCGAGCAGGTAGCCGGCCATGCCTCCACCTGCGCCAATCAACGCACCGAAGCCAAGAGGGATACCTGCCGCCAGTCCCACGATGATGCTCGCTCCGAGCATGGACGGCAGCCGCCTCAGCACGACCTCGTACGCTCGCCCGATGGAGACGGGGCCGGCAACGAGGCTCCGCGCGCCCGCCTGCGCCAACGCACCGCTTACCGCGAGTAGCCCGAGAGTGTAGAGCGCGGCGTAGGCGGCAAGCCCGAAGAAGGCAGCGCCGGACGGCGCGGGCGTTGGCTGCTCCGCCGTGCCTCCCAGCAACAGCTCCATGAAGTCCGGCCCGAATGCGGCCAGTCCAGCGGCAATGAGCGGCACCATCACGATGGCCGAGATGGCCGCCATCGCCACGATGTTCCGACCGTAGAGACGGAACATCTCCACGATGATGCCGCCCGCGCCGCGCGGACCCGGCCCCGGGGCTACGGTGCTTTCCTTGTTCTCTTCGTTCATGTCTTACTTCTGCATGCCAAAGCCCCGAATCGCGAGGCGTCCCGGGGCTCTACCTGGAATGGCATGCAGCCTGCTACACGTGCTCTGTGATGACGTGTCAGGCTAGCTTGACGGGACCATTTGTGTCAAGCGAAACAAGTCTCCGTGGTTAGCAGCACCCCGGCGCGGCAGGTTCTCGAATCGCCCTTGGGGGAGCAAGGGCAACCACAGAGGGTTTCACAAAGCCGTCGCTCCTGGGCTGCCTCTGCCTGCCGCTTCACTCGCTCTCTCTTCATGCCCCTTTGGGCGAAACAACCTTTGTGAGACAACCGCACACCTGCGGCAACAGGGGTCATGAGCCGATTCGGTGCCATCATGGACTCCGGCAGAGAGACGGTTCGATTGCCATCTGTGGGACATGGAATGCAGGGTGCATCATCACCGAGCTTGTGCGGAACGAGGCTCCACGACTATAGTAGCGACATGGTGCAATGCCCGATTTCCCCCCGCAACCACGGCGCCGCACGCTTCTTCTTCATCGCCATTGCCATTGCTGTCTCCGGCCTGGTGTGCGCACTGGTGTTCGTGCTCGCTGTGTCGCTGCTGCTGCGCAACGATTCGTCGGGGTTCGGGGCGCTCGGCCTTGCCCTCGGTGGCGCCATGCTGGGCTATCCGCTCGGTGCGGTTGCCGGCCTCTTCCTGCTCAGACGCATTCTGCGGATGAGCGGGTGGTTGCTGCTGGGCATCATTGGCGCGTTCGTCGGGGCTGCCGTGCCCGTAGCGATTGCCTCTATTGCCGACGGCGGGATAAAGCCTGATGTGCTCATATGGGTCTATTTCGTGAGCGTGCCTGTGCTCTGCGCGAGCGGCTTCCTGGCACGCGCCGACGCGGCGTCGTCGGGCGGCAATGCGAAGCGCTGATGGAGGTTGACTCTGGTGCCTGAGAAGCCCCCGGAATCAGCAAAGACCTACTTCGACCTGCAGGCCGGCTGGGGCATCACTGAACACATTGGCGCTCGGCAGGCCACGGAAGAGCTGGCAGCGGAATGCCACGTGGGCACCGACTCCTATGTCCTGGTTGTCGGCTGCGGCGCTGGGGTCACCCCCTGCTACCTTACGAAACAACATGGTTGCAGGGTAGTCGGCGTGGACCTCTCGCAGAAGATGGTTGACCGCTCAGATGAGCGGGCGAAGAGGCAGAAGGTGCAGGACCTGGTTGAGTTCAGGCAGGCAGACGCGCAGGAGCTTCCTTTCGAGGACTCCCTTTTCGACGCCGTGATGTGTGAGTCCGTGAATGCGTTCATACCAGACCCGAGCAAGGCAGCGCGCGAATACGTGCGAGTGGTCAAGTCGGGAGGCTACGTCGGGCTCAATGAGTGCGTCTGGGTGGAGCCGCCGCCTCCCGGGCTGGCAGACTACATGTGGCGAGTGATGGGCGCGGAGTTCTTTCCCTCCCACGAGGGCTGGAAGGCGCTGTTGGAGACGTGTGGGCTGAGCGAGGTGATTGAGAGGATTCACACCATCAACATGCTGAGCCAGTGGTACGGCGAAGCCAGGCAGATAGAGTTCCGGGATATGGCCTCGGCATACTTGAGCTTCCCGCTGCAGTGCATCAAGAATCCGGACTGCCGTCGTTTCACCAGGGAGGCGTTGCGGATGCCGAGGAGCATACTCAGGGTGTTCAAGTACTTCGGATACGGCCTCTATGTAGGCGTGAAGCCCGCAAGGGTGGCGGGCGTTTCTTGACTGCTGCAGAGGGTGGAGCCGGAGCCTCCCGCCGGCACTATGGCGAGTGCCCTGCATCGCGGGGCCATGAGGAAGAAGCTCCTGCGTTCTGGCCGGAGTACCGGGTCAAGAAGAGTCCCCGCGCGCGGCACGTGCGGTTCACGATGTCGCTACGCGACGGCCTCGTCGTGGTCGTTCCACGCCGATTCGATGTCAGGCGTATTCCCGGCCTGTTGCAGACACGGAGGGCCTGGCTTGAACGCGCGGCCGGCCGGGTCGAAAAGGAGCGGGAGGCGCGCGAGTCCGAGCCTCCAGTCACTCTGCCCGGACGTATCACTCTGCCGGCAATAGGAGAGGAGTGGACGCTTGACTACAGGACCACTGACTCACCGCGCGTTGTGGCGGTAGAACGCGCCGGCAACCGCCTCCTGCTCTTTGGAGATACCGGGGATGTTGAGTCCTGCAGGACTGCCCTGGGGCGCTGGCTTAATCGGAAGACTCATGAGCATCTGGAGCCACGGCTCGTCGGGCTCGCCGCGCAGCGTGGCTTCGCCCTGAACCGTGTCGTTGTGAAGTCACAGAGGACCCGATGGGCAAGCTGCTCGCGGCGCGGGACAATCAGCCTGAACGTGAGGCTACTCTTCCTCCAGGAGGACCTTGTCTGCCATGTGCTCATCCATGAGCTGTGCCATACGGTTCACATGAACCACTCGCGCGAGTTTAGGGCGCTGCTCGGGCGGCATGACACAGACTGCAAGGAGAACGGTCGAAAGCTCCGCGACGCGTGGAGCCACCTGCCTGCGTGGTTGGACAGCCACTCCGGGCGCTGGTAGCGCGGCCACGTTTCGCCTCTTCGCCTGGCCTGGCGGTTGTCTTCGGGAGATGTGCACAGCGTGACGGATTTGCTCTTGCCCAAAGACGTGGTGTCACTGTCGCGTGACTGGAAGGGCCTGCAAATGTCCTGCATGCACAACTATTCGCTGCCCGGCGTCGCTGCCAGGGCTCTTGTGTGCGGACATGCGTGGACTGCGCTGCCGGGGACTCGCGCACGGGACTGGATTGCTTATTCGTCTGCGTTGTCGTCTGTGGCGGCTGTTGCAGATGGCAACCCGCAGCCACTGCTGCTCGTCGTCGCGCCTTCACTATTGGCGTCCATGCCGGCGGCAAAACCTGCCGCGTAGCCCTTGGAGTAGCCGTCGAGGTAGCCTTGCTGATAGGCGTTCAGCACTGCCGGGTTCTGGTTGCCGGCCCCGGCGGCGTCATCGCCTCCGCAGGTTGTGAGCGCGACGAGCGCAACGATGAAGAGCAACAGTATAGCCGCAGCTGCGCCGTAGTAGATGGTGTTCTGTCTGCGCATACCTTCTCTCCTGCCCGAAGGGCACTATCCACTAAACGATGGCGGGGCCGTCATGGTTGCGGAATGAATGGCCCAAAGCGTGTCAGGCGCCGACGCACGTCTCGGCGTCTCCACCGTGCGCTCGTGCGCACAGGTTCTTCCTCTCTCATCCACAGCATACGCCCCCCTGTCCGGACGAGGACTGAGAAACGGTCTAGGGAGAGTCCTTCTGCTTGCCGCGCTCTTGAGCGATGCGCTCGTAGCACTCACGTGCTTCCTTGGCAAGTCGCTTCGCTTCGTCGTAGCCTTCGCGCGCCGCCTCGTTGGGGAAGACAAGCTGGCGCACGC
>CAZQML010000040.1:0-12352 GCA_964594245.1 uncultured Dehalococcoidales bacterium
CTGCGACGGTAGCCGCAAAACGTCACCTTGGCCTGGTGGAGCTGGAACTAACGACGGCGTACTACGGCAGTAACAATGATGGATTTGAGGGGCTCGCTGCCCGCAGGGGAGGGCGCAGCCCCGTATTTGCCCGTGAGTTCGAGGATACTGGAAGCAGACGGACAAGGAATCGCAAATAGGAGGAATAGGAACATGGATTTTCATCTGAGTGAAGCGGAGCAGATGCTTCAGGCCACCGCACGCGATTTCGCGAAGAACGAGATCGAGCCGGTTGCAGCGGCGGTTGATGAGGCCAATGTCTTCGCGATGGACAACTTCAAGAAGCTCGCAGAGGTAGGCTTCACCGGTCTCGCAATTCCGCCCGAGTACGATGGCAGCGGCGGCGATGTCATGGAGCTCGCTCTGGTCATGGTGGAACTGGCTAAGGCATGTGCCTCAACCTGCGACATCGTTGATGCACACATCAGCCTTTGCGCCCGCCCGATACTGCTCTACGGCACTGAGGAGCAGAAGATGAAGTATCTTCCTCCCCTCTGTCGTGGGGAGAAAGTCGGCGCGTTCGCGGTTACCGAGGCCGAGGCCGGCAGCGATATCGCGAATGTCAAGACGACTGCGGTCCGTGACGGCGATTTCTACGTGCTGAATGGCTCGAAATTCTTCATCACGAATGGTCCGGTGTGCGACACGATTGTTGTGTTCGCCGGCATCCCTGACCTTGCACCCCGGGGAATGACGGCTTTCATCGTGGAGGCCGACATGCCCGGATTCAGCCGTAGTCCTCAGTACGAGAAGGTTGGCATGAAGGGCGCCTCCAATGCTGAACTCATCTTCGACAATCTCCGGGTGCCTGCGGAGAACCGCCTCGGCGATGAAGGAAGAGGTATGAGGATTTGCCTGGCCACGCTGGACGAGGGCCGAGTCGGTATCGCCGCCCAGGCCGTAGGCATCAGTCAGGCTGTCCTCGAACGCTGTGCCCAGTACGCCAAGGAGAGGAAGCAATTCGGAAAGCCAATCGGCGAGAATCAGGGCATACAGTGGATGCTCGTTGACATGGCCTGCCAGGTGGAGTCGGCCAGGCTTCTCCTGTACCGCGCTGCGAAGATGATGGACGAGGGCGCGAACGCCGTCTCGGCGGCGGCGATGGCGAAGCTGGTTGCGACTGACACCTGCATGGACATCGCTGTCAAGGGGATACAGATATTCGGTGGCTACGGATACATGATGGACTCGCCGATGCAGCGCTACTTCCGCGATGCGAAGCTCACGCAGATATATGAGGGCACGTCGGAGGTTCAGCGAATGGTTATCGCCCGCGACCTGCTTCGCTGATGCAGGCTACTCCCTGAACGACATGGTTGCCGCCAGACGTGGCTCAACAGGTCCACTGCCCGCAACGGGCAATCACTGAGGGACTGGAAGGGACAGGTCAGGCGGCTCCATTTTTCGGCGCCCCGGCATTGAGAGCATACTTATTGCGCCACACCCGGAGTCCGGAACGGAGGTAAGCGATGAAGACGAAACAGGAGTATGTCGACAGCCTGCGGCGCCTCAACTTTGAGGTCTACATGTTTGGGGAGCGGATGACCGATATCGTTGACCACCCGCTTGTCAGACCGTCGATGAACGCGGTTGCGGCGACGTATGAACTCGCGCAGGGTGACATTATGACGGCGACATCGCATCTCACGGGGAAACGTATCAATCGCTTCACTCATATCCACCAGAGCACCGCTGACCTGGTGCAGAAGTCCAGGATGGGGAGACTGATGGGTGCATACACAGGCACCTGTTTCCAGCGCTGCGCCGGCATGGACGCCCTGAACACGCTCTCGGTTGTGACGTACGACATCGACCGAAAGCACGGGACCCCCTACCATGAGAGATTCCTGGAGTACTTGAAGTACGTGCAGGACGAGGACCTTGTCTGTGATGCGGCCATGACGGATTCCAAGGGGGACCGAAGGTTGCGGCCCGCGCAGCAGGCGGACCCGGATCTATACCTCCACGTTGTGCGAGAAGAGAAGGACGGAATCGTCGTGAGAGGAGCGAAGCTCCACCAGACCGGGGCGTTGAACTCACACGAGATTATCGTCGTGCCGACCCGCGCGATGCGGGAAGAGGACAAGGACTACGCAATATCCTTTGCAATTCCCAGCGACTCGAAGGGAGTTGTGTACATCTACGGACGGCAGCCAAGCGATACCCGAAAGCTGGAGGGGAAGACCTTCGACGTGGGCAATCTCTTCTACGGAGGGCACGAGTGCCTGATGGTTTTTGACGATGTGTTCGTTCCCTGGGAGCGCGTGTTCATGTGCCGGGAGTACGAGTTCGCTGCCGGGCTTGTCGAGAAGTTCGCCTCATACCACCGCCAGAGCTACGCCTGCAAGTCGGGCATGGGGGACGTGCTTATCGGGGCCACGCAGACGATTGCCGAATACAACGGAATAGCCGATGCGCCCCATGTCAGGGACAAGATTGTCGAGATGAACCATCTGAATGAGACCATCTTCTGTTGCAGCCTCGCGTGCGCGTATGAGGGCGCTGCCGAGCCGTCAGGAACCTACTATGTCAACTCGCTTATGGCTAATATCACCAAGTTGCATGTGACGCAGGTGCCCTACGAACTGGCACGGATGGCGCAGGAGATAGCGGGTGGCGCCGTTGTTACTCTGCCTTCGGAGAAGGACTTCAGACACCCCCGAATTGGCAAGTACGTGGCGAAGTACATGAAGGGCGTTGAGAGCGTGTCTGCGGAGAACAGAATGCGAGTGATCAGACTCATTGAGGGTCTCACGATGGGGCTGGGAGCTGTGTGCTACTTGCCTGAGTCGATGCATGGAGCAGGTTCGCCCCAGGCGCAGCGCATCATGATTGCCAGACAGACGAATCTCAAGGCGAAGCAGAAGGCTGCACTTCGCCTGTGCGGCGTGGAGTAGAGAACCCGCGACTACAGATTCTTGGTGACGTCTTCCAGGATCTGGAGCACTGCAGCCCCGCGCTCGATGGAGTCGTCGTATTCGAAAGTGAAGTCGGGAGCATGCCTCATCCTGAGATTTGTGGCGACTTCCTTCTTGATGAATCCGGAGGCGGCCGCGAATCCTTTGAGAGCCTGGGTTCGAGTCTCCTCGTCTCCCAGGACACTGACGTAGACTCTCACGTGTCGCAGGTCCTCGGAGGTTATGACCCCGGTTACCGAGATGAGGCTGGAGAGCCGCGGGTCATTTATGTCCTTCTCCAGAAGCTGGCTGATTTCCTGCTGGATGGCCCGGTTCAGTCGCTGCGTTCGTCTGGACACGTCAGCCTCCCATCGCAGCCAGCCGTGTCAGTCCGGGGGTAGACTGATGCGCCGGCGCGCTAGCTGGCCTTTTCTCGCCGGTAGAGTTCGATGATGTCGCCCACCTGTGTGTCGCCAAATGGATCCAGGCCGACTCCACATTCGAGGCCTGCGTTGACCTCGTTGACGTTGTCCTTGAAGCGCCGGAGGCTCGTAATCTGTGGTTCGGCCACGACCTCCCCGTCGCGCACAATCCGCACCTTCGTCGCCCCTCGCCACATTCGTCCTTCCCTGACGTACATGCCGGCAATCTTGCCTTGCTTTCCGCCGGGGAAAACGGCTCGCACTTCGGCACGACCGGCCAGGACATCCACATAGGTTGGCTGGAGCATCCCTTTGAGGGCTGCTGCCATGTCCTCCTCAAGGCGATAGACGATGTCATATTGCTGAATGCCGACACCTTCGTCGTCAGCCAGTTGTTGCACACCGGGAGCCGGCTTCGTGTTGAAGCCTATGATGATGCCCTTGTAGGCCGATGCGAGTACGACGTCGGACTCTGTTATCGAGCCACTCGCGGCATGGACGATTCTCGCCCGCACTTCCTCTGTGCTTAGTGCCTCGATGCTCGTCCTAATCGGCGCGATGCTCCCCTGCACATCGGCCTTGAGGATGATGTTCAGTTCCCTCAACTGTCCCTCGCCTATCTGACTCGACAGGGCGCTGAGACTCAGCCGGGCAGTGCCGGCACTTGGCTGGCGTGCCTCTGCAATAGTGCGAGCCTGCTTGTCGTCTGAGCACACGCTGAACAGCTCTCCGGCCAAAGGTACTCCGCTGAGGCCCAGAACATCTGCAGGCGCAGAAGGCCCGGCGGAGGTGATGCGTTCTCCCTTATCGTCGAACATTGCCTTTATTCTGCCCCACACGCTGCCTGCAACCACGGCATCACCGACGCTCAGTGTGCCTCTTTGCACGAGGAGCGTTGCCAGCGAACCGCGTGCCTTATCCAGCTTGGACTCGATGACGACTCCCTCCGCATCGCCGTCGAGGGCAGCATGGAGGTCCAGGATGTCGGCCACGAGAAACAGGTTCTCAAGGAGTTCGGCCACTCCGGTGCCGGTCTTGGCCGACATGGGGACGCACACGATATCCCCTCCCCACTCCTCGATGACCAGCCCGGCCTCAACCAGTTGCTGCTTCGTGCGGTCGATATTCGCCTCGGGCTTGTCGGTCTTGTTGATTGCGACGATAATCGGGACTCCCGCGGCCTTGGCGTGGTCGATTGCCTCTCGTGTCTGAGGCATAACGCCGTCGTCAGCTGCCACTACGAGAACCACGATGTCGGTCGCATGGGCACCCCGTGCCCGCATCTCAGTGAATGCCCGGTGTCCCGGAGTGTCAAGAAAAGTGATGGTGCGGTCGTTCACGACGCTCTGGTACGCACCCATGTGTTGCGTTATTGCCCCTGCTTCATGGGCCGTCACGTCCGTATTCCTGATGTTGTCTAGCAGCGTGGTCTTGCCGTGATCAACATGCCCCATGATTGTCACAACGGGGGGCCGCTGCGCAAGGGTCTCATTCTGCTCGGCCTTCTTGCCGGAAGTGGCAACCTGCTGCTTTCGGAGCATGACCTGGAAACCGAGATCCTGGGCGACATGCGCCGCGGTCTCGAAGTCAATCACCTGATTGACGTTAGCCATGATGCCGCGCCGCATAAGCTGCTTGACAGTACGCGCCACGTCCACCTGAAGCGTCCCGGCCAATTGCTTCACAGTCATGGAGTCGTTGCCCAACTCTACTTGCTGGACGACAGGGCGGCCACTCTCGACCTTCTGAGGGGCCGGCCGTGGGGCCGGTCGACTTCTTCGCCTGGTAGTCCTACGCGCTACGGGTCTTCTCATCAAGTGTGAACTCCTGAAACCGGCCTGCCCATTGTAGCAGAGCCATTCGGTCCGTGTCGGAAAGGCTTGTTCGCAGAGCGTGCTCGATTCGAGTCCCCTTCACGATGTGTTTCCAGCAGTCGCTCGAAGCGCACACATACGCGCCGCGACCTTGCTCGCGGGCCGAGGTGTCGACTGCAACCCCTGCATCAGGGGTGCGCACGATTCGAATCAACAGGCGCTTGTCCTTCTTCGCGCCGCACACGATACACGTACGCTCTGGTATATGCCTAGGGCTCATCCGGCTGCTCGTGATACGTCTTCTTCTTCTTGCCCTTTGATCTGCCCCTGTCATTCCGGGCACCTCTGCGGGCACTGGGCAATATGTCTTCAGCAAACCGAAGGACTGACTGCCCCGGCTTCGCTGAGTCATCCTCGAACCTGAACAACTCGCTGGCAAGCAGCTTCTCAAGTGTCTCGCCCTCGGGTTCCGGTTCCGCGGGAGTAACCTCAGCCGGCTCTTCTGGCAGGGCAGCAGCAGCGACCTGCGACTCTTCCTGTTCCCCTTCCGCGGATTTCTTGGGTTCCTCGGGTTTCGTGGGTTCTTCGAGGACCGTCTGCTTCTCAACCGCTGCTGGCTGCTCTTTCGGCGCCTCCGGTTCGACGACAGGCTCCGCATGTATCTCAGGTTCCGCAGCGGCCTGCTCGGGCTCGGCGACTGCAGTGGTGTGGCCAACCTCAGAGGCCGAGGTGCTCTTGATGTCGATTCTCCATCCTGTGAGCTTCGCCGCCAGGCGTGCGTTCTGGCCGCCACGGCCTATGGCGAGCGACAACTGCTTATCAGGCACAACTACGGTTGCTGTTCGGAGGCCTTCATCGAGGGAGATGTGCCCGACTTGTGCGGGACTCAAGGAGTTTGCGATAAATGAACTGGGGTCTTCGTCCCACTCCACTACGTCTATCTTCTCGCCGTTGAGATGATTGACGACGCTCTGCAGGCGTATGCCGCGTGGTCCAAGACAGGTGCCTACCGGCTCGACGGATTCCTGGTGGCTTGAGACCGCTACCTTGCTCCTGTGTCCTGGGTCACGTGCTATGGCGCGAATCTCGACGACCCCGCTATGTATCTCGGGAATCTCAATCTCGAAGAGCCGGCGGACCAGATTCGGGTGCGAACGCGAGAGCATCACCCTGGGACCTCTGCCCTCCGGGCTTGCCTGCAGCAGATAGAACTTGAGTTGCTGACCGGCGTGATAGCGTTCGTTGGGCAGTTGCTCGCTGAGGGGCAGAATCGCTTCTCTCCTGCCGATGCTTACGTACACAGCACTGGGCTGAGCGAAGTGAACGGTGCCGGTCACGACCTCTCCCTCTTTGCCAACGAACTGCTCGAACGTGGCGTGATGCTCTGCTTCTCTCAGGCGCTGAAGCACTACCTGGCGGGCGATCTGAGCGGCGATCCGGCCCGCACCCGTCGGCGTCGATTCAATCTCAACGATGTCACCAAGCGTGGCATCTCTACGAATCTTGCGTGCGTCGGCCTGCGACATCTCCTTGTCGGTGTCAGTCACAGGGTCTGCGACTGTCTTGACCAGGTACACGCGGATGTCTCCGGTGGCCGAGTCGATCTTGACGGCCACGTCCTGTTCCGCCGTGAACACTTCCTTCTTGTACGCGGAGACAAGTGCAGCCTCAAGTGCCTCGAGCACGACCTCCTTAGGCAGGTTGCGCTCGGAGGACAGTTGGATGATGGCTGCCATGAACTCCGTTTTCATCGTTACATCCTCCGGCCCGCCTAATGCACGCACCAACAAAAAAGTGGGTAGAACCCACTTCTGCAGCACGTATAAGGAGAAACAATGCCACTATAGCAGGAAAGAGCCCGCAGGTGCAAGCGGCTGTCCCGCTGTTCGCGGCGCGTGCTGTGTATCACCAATGACATGGACGAGTACAGCTGACCGACAGCAGCTTCGACATAGCAGAGTTGAATCGGGCGCTCCGCCAATGGGAACATGTGTATGATACCGTTCGTCCCCATCAATCCCTGGGATACCTTACCCCATACCAGTTCCTGCAACAGTATCATCACAACCGAAAGGAGGTGATGTGTCACTAATCTACTGGACGAGTACAGTGCTTTGACAACGGCTCGCACAGGTGCTAAAGTGTTCGCTCGGAGTCTGCTGCGAAGCACAGGTTTCTCTTCGATTCGGACGGAGCCAGCTAGTTAGGGCTCGGGGATTGTGGAGCGGAGCCGCTGCGTGACTAGCCGGCTCTTTTGATTGCCCTGCAAGGAAGGTGGGTTACGTATGCCGACCATCAATCAGCTGGTGCGGAAAGGCAGGAAGAAGCTCGTCTCAAAGACGAAAGCTCCGGCGCTGCACTACATTCAGAATGCGGCCAGAACCCGCATCATCTGGACCAAAGGGGCTCCCTTCAAGAGGGGCGTGTGTATCCAGGTGAAGACGGTCACGCCGAAGAAGCCTAACTCGGCCCTGCGGAAGATTGCCAGGGTGCGTCTCACTAATGGCCTGGAGGTCAATGCGTACATCCCGGGCGAGGGACATAACCTGCAGGAGCACTCCGTCGTAATGATCAGGGGTGGCCGAGTGAAGGACCTCCCAGGCATCAGATACCACATTGTCCGCGGTGTCCTGGACACCGAAGGTGTAGCCAACCGCAAGCAGAGTAGAAGCCTCTACGGGGCCAAGCGCCCGAAGTAGTATTCGTCGACACAAGGTGGGGAGAAATGCCCAGAAGAGCCAAGAGAGTAAAGAAGCACGTAATCGTGCCGGACGCGAAGTACGGCAGTGTTGACGTCGCCAAGTTCGTCAACAAGATAATGCTGCAGGGAAAGAAGTCCACGGCCTCACGAATCGTGTACGGCGCGATGGACGTTGCTGCCCGGCAGGCGGAGGCGGAACCCGTTGAGTTGCTGGCGAAGGCCATTGAGAGCGCTACGCCCTTGATTCGCGTCAAGCCTCGCCGTGTTGGTGGTGCCACGTATCAAGTGCCGATGGAAGTGGACAAGAAGATAGGCCGGGCGCTCGCCATGCGGTGGATCATCCTGGCTGCGCGAGCACGCAGCGGCAAGTCCATGGAAGAGAAACTGGCCGCCGAGCTGGTGGATGCGGTTCAGGGTCGGGGCTCGGCCGTGAGGAAACGGGAAGAAATCCACAGGATGGCAGACGCGAACAAAGCCTTCGTTCATTACCGCTGGTGATATTTCTGCGATGAAGGCTGTTCTTGAATCAAGGGGAAAGGTGATGACGCGCTCGTTTGCGTTGGACAAGGTGCGGAACATCGGCGTCATCGCGCACATTGATGCGGGGAAGACGACTGTTACGGAGCGCATCCTGCATCACACCGGTCGCACGTACAAGATCGGTGGCGTGGATGAAGGAACAGCTGTCATGGACTGGATGGACCAGGAGCGCGAGCGGGGTATCACGATTACCTCTGCTGCGACTACCTGTCAGTGGTCTGACTATCGCATCAATTTGATTGACACTCCGGGACACGTGGATTTCACCGCTGAAGTGGAGCGAAGCCTCCGCGTGCTCGATGGCGGAGTAGTCGTCCTGGACGCAGTGGCGGGGGTCGAGGCTCAGTCCGAGATGGTCTGGCGCCAGGCCGACCGATACCGCGTGGCCCGGATATGTTTCGTTAACAAGATGGACAGAGTCGGTGCTGACTTCTATCGCACCGTGTCCAGTATAGAGTCGCGACTCAACGCGACAGCGGTCCCGATTCAACTCCCGTTGGGATCTGAAGGCGGATTCGTGGGGATGGTTGACCTTATTGAGAGGAAGTCCATTACCTTTGAGGAGGGTGCTCAGGGTTCTCTGTTGGTCGGGGACATACCCGATAGCGAGAGAGACAACGTTGCTAAGTATCGTCACGCCATGATTGAGAAGCTGGCGGAGAACGACGATACGATACTGCTGCCGTATCTCGAGGGCCAGGACATCCCTGTGTCATTGATTCGAGAGTCGGTCAGGCGTTTGACAGTGGCAAACCGAATCGTACCTGTGCTGTGTGGCAGTTCCTTGAGAGGCAAGGGTGTTCGACCTCTGCTCGACGCGATTGCGTGGTATCTGCCCTCGCCGCTTGATGTGCCGGATGTGGTTGGGCTTGACCCGAGGAATTCGCAGGAGGTCGTGTGCTCTGCGAGCGATGGGGAACCCCTCGCCGCGTTGGCTTTCAAGGTAGTCTCGGACCCGTTCATGGGGCGCCTCATCTACGTGAGGATCTACTCTGGGCGAATGGAATCCGGGGCTCAAGTGCTCAATAGCGCCAAGGGGAAGCGGGAGCGGATTGGAAGACTCTACGTCATGCATGCCAATCGCCGTGAAGAGGTAAGCGAGGCCGATGCAGGAAGTATCGTTGCTACCGTTGGATTGAGAGGCAGTTCGACTGGCGACACGCTGTGCAGCCCGGCTCGCCCTGTCGTGTTTGAGTCAATCAGGTTTGCGGAGCCGGTTCTGTCCATGGCAATTGAGCCCAGGGCAAAGTCGGATGGGGAGAAGCTGGAAGATGTGCTGGGGAAACTGTCCGACGAAGACCCCAGCTTCAAGGTGCGCCAGGATCCTGAGACCGGACAGGCGTTGATCATGGGGATGGGGGAACTCCACCTTGAGGTCACGGTCGACCGAATGGCGCGTGAATTCGGCGTCCAGGTGAATGTCGGGAAGCCGCGTGTGGCCTATCGTGAAGCCATTACTCGTGCCGTTCAGTCCGAGGGCAGATTCGTGCGCCAGACTGGAGGCAGAGGGCAGTACGGGCACGTGTGGCTCAAGCTTGAACCTGGAGAGCGTGGCAGTGGATACAAGTTCGTGGACGGAATCAAGGGTGGCACGATACCTCGTGAATATATTTCCGCTGTGGCGGCAGGCGCGCGTGAAGCCGTCGAGACGGGTGGCCCTGCCGGGTATCCTGTGGTAGATGTGACGGTGACGGCGTTCGACGGGAGCTACCACGAGGTGGATTCGTCCGAATTGGCTTTCAAGATAGCATCGTCCATGGCCGTGAAGGCGGGCCTCCCGAAGGCAAGACCGGTGCTGCTCGAGCCGATTATGAAGCTCGAGATTGCGACGCCCTCGCAGTTCACGGGGGACATCATCGGTGATATCAATGCTCGAAGGGCGAGGATCGAACGAATCGATACCCAGAGTGACTCATCCATCATCGGCTGCCTTATTCCTCTCGGCGAGACCTTTGGCATTGCGACTGCTCTCAGATCGCTGAGCCAGGGAAGAGTATCGCACACGATGGAGTTCTCTCGGTATGAACAGGTTCCGGCGGCGGTTGCGGAGCAAATAGTGAATAGGACAGGGGCAGTCAGATGACCAGTCAAAAGGTGCGTGTGAAGGTCAAGGGCTTCGACCATAGGCTTGTGGATCAGGCTGTCCACCAGATAGTCGAAGCCGTGGAGAGTGCCGGGGGTATTGTTGTTGGACCCGTGCCGTTGCCTACGAGAATAGAGAAATTCTGCGTAATACGCGGGCCGAACATCGACAAGGACTCTCGCGAGCAGTTTGAAATCAGGACTCACAAGCGGCTCATCGATATTCAGCAACCAACAGCCAAGGCTATCGACGCGCTAACGCAGATAATCGTGGCGTCGGGCGTGGAAATAGACATCAAGCTGTAGGTAGATTAGGAGCATTCTCGTGCGGGGCATCATCGGCAAGAAGATAGGAATGACTCAGCTGTTCTTGGAGAACGGCGACTGCGTTGCCACAACGGCGATTGAGGCTGGTCCGTGTGTCGTCACCCAGGTAAAGACGCGCGACAGGGACGGCTACGACGCTATCCAGCTGGGATTCGGCAACTCGAAGCGCCTGAATAAGGCGGAGAAGGGCCATCTGCATGGTCTTGGAGACTTTCCGTGTCTGCATGAGTTTCGAAGCCCTGCCGAAGCGGCCGCGGTCGGCGATAGCGTTGATGTGAGTATCATGGCGCCCGGTGACCGGCTGAAGGTCACGGGCCGCTCCAAGGGGCGTGGTTTTGCCGGTACCGTCAAGCGCCATCATTTCAAAGGTGGTCCCAAGACCCACGGGCAATCTGATCGTCATCGCGCTCCAGGCTCGGTGGGTGCAGGGACATCTCCCGGACGTGTGCTGAAGGGAAAGAGGATGTCCGGTCACATGGGAAGTGAGCAGGTGACCATGCGCAATCTGACGGTCGTGAGAGTTGATACTGAGCGCAATCTGCTACTCGTACGCGGCGCCGTGCCGGGTGCAAATGGCGGCATGCTCGTTGTTGAGAAGGTGGGTGAATAAGGTGAATATTCCTGTCCACAACCTGCAAGGGGATGTCGTAGGAGAAGCTGAACTCCAGGACGGTGTCTTTGACGTTCCCTTCCGGCAGGCCCTTGTGCATCAAGCGGTGATTCGATTGCTTGCCAACAAGCGCCAGGGAACCGCCGCAACGAAGACCAGGGGCGAAGTCGTCGGCAGTACGCGCAAGCTGTTCGCGCAGAAGGGTACGGGCCGCGCTCGCCGTGGTGGCGTCAAGTCGCCTGTGCTGCGAGGTGGAGGAGTGGCGTTCGGTCCGCATCCTCGCTCGTATCGCCAGAAGATGCCTCGCAAGATGCGGCAGCTGGCATTCGCGTGTGCGCTGTCAATGAAGATGAGAGAGGGAGGGGTCTGGGCGGTGGAGGAGTTGGATGTGGAGCAACCCCGAACCAAGGACGTCGTCGCGCTGTTGTCGAGCGTCGGTCAGCCTCGCTCCACCTTAATCTTGACATCGGAGGCACAGCCTGCGCTTGTCCTTTCTGCTCGCAATCTCCCGGGCATCACGGTGAGGGCGTGCTCCATCGTGAACACTCTAGACGTGATGTCGTCGGACAAAGTCATAGCGACTGTCCCCGCACTCCGCAAGATGGAGTCACTCTGGGGGAGCAAGGGGGGTGGCGATGAATCTGCATGACATCATTCGGCGGCCGTTGATTACGGAGAAGGCCACGGATCTTGAGGCGCTGGACAAGTACGTATTTGAAGTGGCAAAGACTGCGAACAAAGTGCAGGTGAAAGCCGCCGTGGAGAAGGCGTTCAAGGTGCACGTTACCGACGTGAATGTCATAACCGTGCCTGGCAGGATGAAGAGACGCGGCAGACGGCAGGTGGCAACCACATCCTGGAAGAAGGCAGTTGTGAGCTTGAGGGCCGGCGACAAAATCGCATATTTTGAGGGCGTGTAA
>CAZQML010000041.1:0-4720 GCA_964594245.1 uncultured Dehalococcoidales bacterium
CAGCGGACACAGCGCCGGGCCCTAAGGTGGCGAACACGACCGCCGCTAGAACCAGCACTCGTGATGTGAGCCTGGAAGACAAGCCTCTCATACCTGTGCCCTCTCCGCCATAGTAAACCTGCAAGTGTAGTCAAGCGCGGCACCCCTGGTCAAAAGCACAAATGATTTAGGGGGACACCCTGCTCATCCAGACCCCCCTGGTGCTGGAAGCCACGGCATCGATGACCGGACCCGGATTCAACTCGGTGGCAGGGGCCTGACAGCGTCACCCCATCCCAGCCGGCACTCCCGGCGACCCGCGACTCACCCGCGCCTGGTGCTTCCCAGCTTCTTCTTCGTCCGGTACAGCGTCCTGCAGGCGTCGATGATGTCCTTCAGCTCATCGAGGGTCACCATCTGCGTGCCGTCGACCGGCGCCTCGGGCGGATCATAGTGCGACTCAATCACCAGGCCGTCCGCGCCGACCGAGCCAACCATGGCACACAGGTTGCAATCCTGCCATGCTGCCGGACCAGGGTGTCCGGCGGGAGCCCGGGCAGGGGTTGCCCGAGCCCATACGCTCAGTTGCCATGCCTCAGGATGGTGCGCCTCCCGTTGCATTTGTCAGTGTCATACTCCGTCTGGACATTCACCAGACCCGACCGTACACTTGCGGGATTCCTGCGCGGAGTCGACATGCGGTGAATCATTCCTTGTTTGCAACCCATCCCCTCCACCAGAGGGCTCGCGCCTACGCCAGGGAGCATGGCCTCGTTGCGCTTGTTCGTACCTCCTTTCACACCTACGTGTACGAGCGCCGGCCCCTCTACGTGTACGTGTGCCCGCACTCACTGACTACGCAAGATGTGCCGATGCCACAGGTCGAGCACTTCCATGCAGCATTTGTGGCATCCAATGACGAAGCCGACGAACTGGCGCGCGCCCACGACGACTTCCGCGCTCTCGACGGCAGAGCAAGGAGCGGACTCGAGCACGGAGCAGTCGCCCTGGTCCTCTATTCGGGGGGCAGGCTGGCCAACGTGTCGTGGCTGGCGACGAACAGGGTCGCGCGAAGGGCAATCGACGCCGTCGACTGTCCCGTCGACTCATCGGTGCACGGCGCATGGACGGGTCGGGTGCGAACGATGCCTCACTACGAGGGCAAACGACTGTTCCTCTACGCCTGCGCCAGAAGGTTCGAATACCTGCTGTCGCTCGGCATCGACATATCGGCCACTTCGATTGCCCCCGAAAATGTGCGTTCGCACGCGATGGCGGCACGACTCGGCTGTCGCCTTGCCGGCAAGGGACACGCAGTGCGCTTCCTTCGGTGGCGATGGTGGAGGAGCGAGCAACTCACACCTGCGGATGAGAAGGCTGTACGCGAGACTATCGCCACGGCCATGGCAGACAGAGACGGGCACTGAATCTACCGTACCGTGTTCGACGTCGGAATTCTCCGTTGCCTGATCACGCGCCGCGCCTGAGGATGGTGCGCCTCCCGTTGTATCTGTCCGTGTCATACTCCGTTTCCACATCCACCAGGTGAGGTCCTGCCAGCGCCTCTTCGAGCGGGATGGCAGTGATGCGGCCGTCCCTGTACGCAACCATCTTGCCAAAATCCTTCGCGACGACCAGGTCCGCTGCCGCGATGCCAAAATACCTCCCCATGCGGCGGTCGTAGGCGCACGGCACACCACCTCGCTGCAGATGGCTCAGCACCATGCTGCGCGTCTCGATACCGGTACCCTGCTGAATGGCATTGGCCACGTACTCGCCGACACCGCCAAGCGCACGGTGGCCGAAGCTGTCCAGACGGTTGTCCCTCACGAACTCGGTCCCGCCGGCAGGTTTGGCTCCTTCCGCAACGATGACAATCTCGTACCTGGCTCCAGATTTCCGGCCCTCGAGGAGCAACTCATTGACGCGTTCCATGTAGAAGTCGTATTCGGGTATCAGGATGATGTAGGCACCGCTCGACGCCCCTCCCTCAAGTGCAAGCCATCCCGCGTGTCTACCCATCGTCTCGACGACGAACACTCTCCGGTGAGAGCCTGCGGTGGTCCGCAGCCTGTCCACGCACTCCACCACAACGTTCATGGCAGTCTCAAAACCCAGCGTGTACTCAGTCCCCGGAAGGTCCTTATCTATGGTCTTGGGGATGCCGACCACAGGCACCCCCTCTGCTGCGAGCCTGGAAGCGACTCCGAGCGTGTCATCCCCACCGATGGCAATGAGGGCATCCAGCCCCAGAGCCTCAATGTTCTTGATGACCGTCCTGGAGACGTCGTTCCGCGGGCTGTACGGATTCGCCCTGGATGTCCCAAGGTTCGTGCCACCGTACCGGTCCCACGTTCGAACCAGCTCCTCGCTCAGCGGCATGACGTACGTCGGGTCGAATGGATTGACCGGGTCCATCTTCATCAGGCCTTCCCAGCCGTCCCGGATACCCACGACTTCGTATCGAGTGTCCCGTTCCGCGGCAAGCCGCGTATCGAGGGCGGTCTTGACGGCCCACTTCACGGCAGGATTTATGCCGGCGCAGTCGCCGCCACCTGTAAGGATGCCAATCTTGTATCTCTTCATGTTCGAACCTGTCCTAAGGATGGGTAGCACCCAACAACGTTCGTGAGGCGAATGCTTCCTGCGGGCCGGCCCATTTCGCCACAGCACCCCCACAGGCTACTAACTGTACAATGGCATCACCAAAGCTCCAAACGCCATTGCCACACAATGCTGCCAGGAACACCAAGCCCGGTTCAACGACGAACTGCAAGGCCCTCCCCCGCTCCGTGGGCTACACCCGGAACGCAGACGGTCCACTAGCCCCGGTAGGTGCGCACCAGCTTCTTCTTCGTCCGGTAGAGCGTCTTGCAGGCGTCGATGATGTCCTTCAGCTCGTCGGGGGTCACCATCTGCGGGCCGTCGACCAGCGCCTCGGCCGGGTTGTAGTGCGACTCAATCATCAGACCGTCCGCGCCCGCTGAGATGGAGGCACAGCTCATGTCGAAGATGAGGTCGCGACGTCCCGTGCCGTGACTCGGGTCGACGATGATGGGCAAGTAGGTCTCCTTGTGGACAACCGGGATGGCGGCGAGGTCCAGCGTATATCTCGTGTAGCTCTTCCCCTTCCCTACCGGCACGATACCCCTCTCGCAGAGAATGATGTCCTTGTTGCCCTCGGCCGCGATGTACTCGCTGAACGAGAGTAGCTCCTCGATGCTCGCGCCGAAGTGTCGCTTGAGCAGCACCGGCTTGCCCTTCTGCGCCACCTGCACCAGCAGGTCCTGGTCGTACATGTTGCGCGCGCCGATGTGCATTATGTCGACATACTTCGCCACCATGTCGACCATCGATTCGCCCCTGACCTCCGTCACAATGGGTAGGTCAAACGCGTCGCCGGCCTCCTTAAGCCAGCTCAGCGCCTCCTCCGCATCCCCCGCGCTGCCGGCGCCGACGCCCTGGAAGGAATGGACGGAACTCCTCGGCTTGAAGACGCCGCCCCGGAGGATGTGGCCGCCCGCCTTCTTGACCTCTTCCGCCATGCGCATTATCTGCTTCCGGCTCTCAACCGCACACGGACCCGCGATGATGACCGGCTCTCCATTGCCGATGCGAATGTCGCCAATGGCCACGGTTTTGTGGGCGCCGGGTTCTGCAAGGAACTGCGCATACTCCCGGCCGATGAGCTTGTACGGCGCCTCGACCCTGGCCGCCTCCTTCACTCCCGGTAACGTGGCCACCTTGTCGAAGTCCAGCAGGCGCTCATCGCCCACCGGTCCGACAACGGTCAGGTACTCACCGCGGATGACTGCGGCGCGCAGTCCGCTTCCTTCCACCTCGGCAATAACCCTCTGGATGTCCTCCTCGGTCGCGTCGGTCGTCATGATTATCATTCTCGTATCCTCCGTTCTCACTGCTGCCTGCGGCCGGCCGGTCAGCGCAAAAAGAAAAGGACCCTCCCGGGAGGGTCCTTCTTTCATTCAGGTGATTTCTAAGCTACATCACATTGCAAGACCGCTCCCGGGCGTGCGGGTCGTAAAGCCATAAAACCACGCAAAGATGAAGTGAACCCGGTTGCCAGTCATTGTCATCGTCTCTCACCAAAGGGTGAAAGCGCAGTGTATGGGGCACAAGTGCGGCTGTCAAGTTTCGACCCGTGTTGTGTAGACGGTCTACGATTCTGTCCGCCTCAACTGTTCAGCGCAAATGTCCGCATAGAGGAGATGCTGACGTTGAACATGCACGGGAAGATCGTGTGGTCTGCGGTAGGGGCGCTTCGGGAAGCGCCCGGTGATTGTGTCCCGCACCGGGTTGACGCCATGTGGAGAGTCGATGTCTACAATGGCCGGAAGGTTTCGACGGTTGGATTGCGGCTACAACCGTGGTTCCAGACGATGGCCGGGCCGTTCGCGAACGACCCCTACATCACGAACCGCGGCCATGCCCTCACCACCATGGGCTGCCCGCGCCCCTGCCGTCACCAGGCGAAGGGGACATGATCGCTGACCGCTTAAGCGGACATTATCGCTGGACAACAACAGTTTCAACCCGTGTTGATGTTGATCGAAGAAGCCGGCCCCCAAGCCCAATCGTAGCTGCAGGGGCGACGCATGCGTCGCCCGTGGGGCAGTGTGTCGTTCAGGGCGGTGTTGGCCTTCACAGCGTTGTGTGGCCACAAGGCGACGGGCCGGGCATGCCCGGCCCCTACCTCCGGAACCATCGCCACATCCCCACACCC
>CAZQML010000042.1:0-2809 GCA_964594245.1 uncultured Dehalococcoidales bacterium
AACGCCTGAGTCCTTCATTCGCTGCTCCATGCGCAGGGCGACTTCAACGATGCGTTCCGATACTTCCTTCGTTGCCCCGCGCCTGGCAAGCAGGTGCTCCGCGCCGATTATCTCTGAGGTCTCGGAGAAGATGAACGTCCCACCATTCTCCACCAGTCTGTCTGCGGCCCAGCCGATGGCAGGGTTGCAGGCCATGATTGAGGCGGGCGTTGAGCCCGTGCACTTGGAAGCGAACGTGAGGTAGCTGATATCGAAGGCTTCTCTTTGCAGCGCGGATGAGTCGGCGAGCATCTGCTTCGCGGCGCGCACACCCCTGCTCAGCGCATTCTCGTAGCTGCCCTCTCGCTCGATAGTGATGAGTTCAACGGGTTTCTTTGACTCGGCGATTCCTTCCGCGATGGGGTCTGCAGGGATGCCGTCGCAGCCCACACCAACGACGATTGCCGCCGCCACGTTCGGGTTGCAGCCGAGACCCACGAGGGTGCGGCTTATCATGTCTTTGTCAGGTTTGATGTTGACGCAGGCGCCGTTATGCGGCAGTGCGACGACATTGCCACCTACTTCACTGGCGATACGGTCGGCCAGTTCATTGGCGCACTGTACGGCAGGAATGACAGCGACGTAGTTTCGTGCGCCGGCATTGCCGTCTGGTCTTGGGAATCCCATGAATTCCATCTGTGCCTCCTCGATTGACCGTGGTAGAGGAACGCTTGATGCGCCCCGCGCGCTTGCCCTACATATAGTATCCGTTTGCCGTCCAGCCCGCGTCAACAAGGAGGTCCGTGCCCGTGATGTTGCGCGCGTCATCGGACGCAAGAAACAGCGTCGCGTTGGCGATGTCGTCGGGAGTGCTCATTCGGCCAAGTGGGGTACGGCGCAGAACCGCCTCTTCGTTGACCTTGCCCAGCCTCACGAAGTTCCTGACGAGGTCCGTAAGGACGTACCCCGGCGAGATGGAGTTGACGTTGACGTTGTATCCGGCAAGCTCGACGGCAAGAGCCATCGTCAGGTTGACCACGGCGGCCTTGGAAGAAGCGTAGGCCGTTCGCATCGGCGGCCCTGTGTGCGCGGTGATTGACGCGATGTTCACGATGTTGCCGCTCCGGCGCTCGATCATCCCTCTGGCAGCTGCCTTGCAGCACAGGTAGGTACCACGCAAGTTGACGGCAATCGTCCGGTCGAAGTCGGCGGTGGCTTGCTCCAGTAGCGGGACAAGTGGCTGGCCCATACCCGCGTTGTTGACCAGGATGTTGAGGCTGCCAAACTCGGTCACCACGCGGTCAACCATCGCGTAGACTTGAGCTTCGTCGGAGACGTCCGCCTCGATGGCGATGACGCGTCCACCGAACTCGCCTGCAACCTGCGCTGCCTCTTCAGCCGAGGACAGGTGGGCGGCGTCTATCGCGACCGACGCGCCTTCACGCGCAAAGCCGACCGCGATGGCGCGACCGATGCCTCGTCCCGCGCCCGTCACGAGGACTGTCTTGTCCTTGAATCGCATGGCTCCTCCTTGCGGGGAGGCTATTCCGGGTTGCCGCGGATGCCCTCCACCATGTCGCAGACGGCGGCGTCAACTGTATAGCGCGGGTGCCAGTCCCAGTCTCTGCGGGCGGCGCTGTCGTCCGGCCGCTTCTGAATGCACACGTATTGTGTTTCCATCACGTGCTGGTATTCGGGGTCGAACTCAAGCGATATGCGCGAGTCCGGCACGTGTCGCCTGGTTGCGTCAACCAGTTCCTTCGTTGAGGCCGAGAAACCATCGAGGTTGTATACCCTGCATGTCAGTGAGTCCTCGCTCGCTCGCGCCAGCTGTATCAGGCTCAGTGCGGCGTCCTTCACGTAGATGAAACGAAGCCGCAGCGATTCGTCGACCTTGATTGTGAATGGTCGGCCCTTGGCGGACTCCTCCACGACCAGCGATGTGTACGCGCTCCAGCCTGCTCCGGCAACCCGTCCCGGTCCCATCACCGAGAGGAATCGTACTGCTCGGAAGTCCATCCCGTAGTGGCGGTGATAGTGCAGTCCGAGTTGTTCGCTGCAAACCTTCGAAGTCCCGTACATCGTTGGCGGGCGCTGAACATAGTCATTCGGGACAACATCGGGCAACTCCGAGCCGAACGTTGCCGTTGTGCTTGAGTAGACAACGGTACCCGTGTCGAACAGCCGTGCTGCTTCCAGCACGTTGAACGTCCCGCCGACGTTCACGGCGTAGCCTGCCGCGTGGTCAATCTCACACGCAGGCGGCATGAGTGCTGCGATGTGGTAGATGGTGTCGGCGCCTGCAGACTTCACCGCGTCGAGCACCTGTGCCCAGTTCGTGATATCGCCCCGGGCGAGGGTCACCCGGTCTCTGATGTCCTCCGGCAGACTTGACGCAGGTGCGAGGTCGAGCAGAGTGATATCTTCCCCGTCAGCCAGGAGCAGGCGCGCAAGCTCGCGCCCGATCATCCCGGCCCCGCCGGTAATCAGGCTTCTGCCCATTCGCTTACCTCCTTACTCTGAATCCGTCCGAGCCGGCGTCAGCCATAGATATCCGGCCTGGACCTGATATCGTTGACGAAGTCCGCCATGGCTTCGTCCAGAGAGTAGCGCGGCGCCCAACCCCAGTCGCTCCGTGCCATGGCGTCATCGAGCTTCTCGGGCAGGTTGTGCACGAGCTGAGTCTGCTGCGCATCAGGCTGGAAGTCAATCCTGGCGCCAGGAACCGCCTTCAGAATTGCATCGCGGATGCCCTGGCCTGTGGCTGTGACCCCGTAGAGGCTGTAGATGCGAGTGGAGAGCTTGTCCTCGGGCGCCTGTTTCAGGTCGT
>CAZQML010000043.1:0-2846 GCA_964594245.1 uncultured Dehalococcoidales bacterium
GGCGTGCTTCTGCCTGTGCCACTCCAAGAGCGTATGGGTCAGGATCGAAGTTGGCCGGATGGACATCTCGACAGAAGTAGGGGCCAGCGCGGAGCTGCAATACATCCTGGCCCGGCTCAGATTGCGTGAGGAGGTGACACGTGGGCATCTACGAAAACTATGGAGTCAAGCCGATTATCAACGCTGCGGGTGCGATGACGCGGTATGGTGGCACGCTAGTCGGACAGCAGGTGCTCGATGCCATGGAGGAGGCTGCGCGCTACTTCGTTCCCATGGACCAGTTGCAAGCCGCTGCCAGTCGCATCATAACCAAGAGGACACATGCCGAAGCCGGCGTCGTCACGTGCGGCGCCTCGCACGCACTCACGCTGGCTGCTGCCGCCTGTATCTGCGGCTGGGATGTGGCCCGAATGAACAGGCTGCCCCACACAGAGGGTATGCCCAACGAAATCGTCATGCCGCTCCATCACCTGTCGGGTTACGATCATGCCATCCAGGCCGCCGGCGCCAGGATCATTCTTGCAGGCGTCTTCAACGACACGCCGGAACCGTTCACCGTTCGCTCCACCGACCGGTGGGAGTTAGAGTCGTGCATCACCGAACACACGGTCGCCATAGCGTTCGCACCACTGCCCGGGTCGCATCCGCCGCTCGAACAGGTGATTGAGCTGGCGCACAAGCACGGCCTACCCGTGATTATCGATGCCGCTCCGCGAGTGCCACCGATGACAAACCTGCACCGGTACATCGATATGGGCGCCGACCTGGTGACCATCAGCGGCGGTAAGGGAATCAGGGGGCCTCAGGCGAGTGCGATTCTCTGCGGCCGCAAGGACCTCGTTGGCTCTGCGCTTCTCCAGATGCTCGATCTCGCGGGCGAGAGGTTCCCTGACTGGAACCCTCCTTCCAACCTTATTCCCAAGGACAAACTGCGTGGCAAGCCGCTCCACGGTATTGGCCGAGGCGGAAAAGTAACCAAAGAAGCCATAGTCGGTCTGTTGGTAGCCCTGGAGGCTTTCTCCGAGGAGGAGTTCGCGGCACTCTGTGCCACGCGTCTCGAATGGACTCGGACGATTCTCAACCACCTGGACGGAATCGCAGGTGTGCAGGCCAAGCTGTATGACGACGAGGAAGAGTACTATCCGATTCTGGAAATAGCGGTGGACGCCGACGCCGCCGTCAGAAGTGCGATGGACGTGGCCCGCACACTAAAGCACGAGGAACCAGGCATCTACTTCGAGGAGAGCGCGCTTGAGCAGGGCACCATCTACGTCGACTCACTGAATCTCCAGGACCAGGCTAACGCCGAACTTGTGGGACAGAGACTAAGAGCCGCGTTGACATGCTAGTAGCGTTTTCTATCATTGCACCTCCCGGGTAACGTACCATGCATGGACATGCTTGAGAGGCTACGACCGGTAGGAGCGCGTGGCGGACCACGAGCGGCAATGTGTCAGTCCTGCAACAACTCCTGGGAGGATGCGCCGCCGGCTTCTCCAATGCATCATCCTGGTACCTTCCGTGTCCGTCAACCGACACCTACTCGTTCCCCACAAGCGGGACACCACGCCCCTCAACTACGCGAATCGAGAGTGGCCGGCTCGATCTTTCAGCCGACTCCGGTCACCTCTCCAAGAGGGCCTTGGGGAAGGCTCCCTCGGCCAGCATCGCATCCAGTGAACTCGCGAACCGTTCAACCGCCTGTTCGACATCCTCTTCAGAGTGGACTGCCGACGTGATGAAATACTCGCTGCCACTCGCGGTGAGTATGCTCACACCGCGGCTCAACAACTGCAGTACCAGCCTGTCGCGCACTGGTCCCAACGCAGGATCGATGATCTTCTTGACATCACGGCTAGGAGGCCTCCACACGTCGTCCGGCTCGAAATCGATCGGACCGAAGTACTGGTGGATGATCGTCCGTCCGTACAACCTTCCTCTGATGCCCCGGGACTTCAGTGCCTCGTTGCCCATCTCCCGCAGTTGGTTCCCTCGCGCGCGGGCAGCCTCCTGTGGCGCACCGTCCAGATAGAGCTTGCAGGCAGCAACTCCGGCAGCGGCAACCGCGGCGTTCGCATTCCACGTGCCGCTGTGCGAGATGCGCCTGTCCACAGCAGCCCCCGGATTCAAGGCCTCCATGATGTCAGCACGACCCAGCACGGCTCCCACCGGCAGACCTCCGCCGACGCATTTCCCCACGGTGGTCAGATCAGGCTTGACACCCTTGAGTGACTGCCAGCCGCCGGGTGCATCGCGAAAACCGGTGACCACCTCATCGATAAGCCACACCGTGCCGGTATCCCTCGTCAGGTCGCGGAGCGAGTAGAGCAGTTCGTCCTCTATGGGCACCTGTCCCGCCATGTGAGCGCCACCACCCTCGGTCATAAGCACGGCGTACTGACGCGTCGCCAGCGCCTTCGCCACGGCCTCGACGCTGTTGAACGGGACTTCATCCACGTTCTCGGCACATACTCCGGCGGCGTCTTTGCGCACCAGTTCCTCACCCCAACCGTGGAAGTTGTCGTGAAACCTGAGGATCTTCTTCCGGCCGGTGAAGATGCGGCTCAGCCATATGGCCATCATATTGGCTTCCTGGCCGCACGTGCAGAACTCCACCCGCTCGGCTACCGGCATCATCTGCTGGATCAGCGTTGCCCACTCAACCTCCAGCTCATGGTTGTCGCCATAGAGCAGCCCCTTCGCCACCTGTTCCTGCAACGCCTGGACGATCGCCGGGTGACTGTGGCCCAGGATGAGCGTGCCGTGACCCATCACGTAATCGATGTACTCGTTGCCATCGACGTCCCACTTCCGCGACCCCTTGGCACGGGTTATGTACGGTCTGA
>CAZQML010000044.1:0-4168 GCA_964594245.1 uncultured Dehalococcoidales bacterium
TCGACCTCGACAGGTTCGCAGCCTTCATGCAGCAGGCCAACAGGATAGGCGTGCCGGTGCTTGGCGGTGTCCTGCTGCTGAAATCCGCCGGCATGGCGCGCTTCCTGAACCAGAACATCGCGGGCATCTCCGTCCCCGACCGCTACATGGCGATGCTGGCCGACGCTCCCAAAGAGGAACGGCCCGCCGTCAGCGTCGCGATTGCGCGTGAGCTTGCCGTCGGCATGCGTGATCTCTGCCAGGGAGTGCACATCATGCCCCTTGGATGGGCACACCTCGTGCCGCAGCTGTTACGCGACGCGGGGCTGACACCAGAGAAGCGAGACGCATCATCCCCGGCGCCTTGAATCCGCAGCGCCACCGCCATACAAGTACCAGTAGACGGTCCCAACAAACACCGCCCCTCCGATGATGTTCCCGATAGTCACCGGCAACAGGTTGCCGACGAGGAACTGCATCCAACTGACTGACGCGCCATACAGCATGCCTGCAGGGATGAAGAACATGTTTGCAACGCTGTGTTCGAAACCGATTGCGACAAACGCCATAATAGGAAACCAGATGCCTGCTATCTTGCCTGCCACATCTTCAGCCGAGACCGCCAACCACACGGCAAGACACACCAGCCAGTTGCAGCCAACGCCCTTCAGCAGCAACGGGATGAATCCCTGCGACACCTTTCCCTCAGCTATCCCCATAATGCTGCTCAACCACGGGTCGTGAGAGAACAGGCCCGCTGCAAACACAAGGAAGAAAGCCACGAACAGTGACCCCCCAAAGTTGCCCAGATACGACAACACCCAGTTCCTTCCCAGTCCCCGCCATGAAACTCGACCCGAAAGGGCCGCAGGTATACAGGTTGCGGTGTTGCCGGTAAACAATTCCGCCCCGGCAAGGACCACAAACAGGAGGCCGACCGGAAACACTGCACCGAAGACGAGCTTCTGTAGCCCTGGATTCGCAGCAGCAAGCCCCGGCACACCTCCTCCCACAACGACAGCGAGGGTTCCTCCCAACGCAATGTACGCACCCGCCAGGAACCCCGATACTAGAAGCCTTCCGGTGTCCAATTCCACCTTGGCACAACCACCGTGATCAACGGCAGCAACTATTTCACGTGGCGACTTAAAGGACATTGCTCACTCCAGACACACAGATTCGGTTGACCAATTCGACGGATAACCGCCGAGTCTACGCGTGCTGCAAGCTGCGGTCAATCCCCTTCATTCGTATCTCTGATCTCGTCCAGACAGATGGGTGACACATGAGAGATGCGACGCTACTATGGGCGTGCCATGAATGTGTACGAGGTTCTGCCTGGCTCCCGACGTTTAGCGGCACTCGCTGATCTGTCGAAAGATGCGCGGCTGCGGCTGAAGTGGTTCGACTACTACTACGCGCACGGAGAGAACGCGAGGCTGACGTGTCGCCATTTCGATATCTCGCCACAGACGTTCTATCGCTGGAAGAGGCGGTACTCGGGTAGGCACCTGGACAGCCTGGAGGTTCGCTCCCATCGTCCCAAGCGCGTGCGCCAGCCGGAGTACTCACCAGAGCTGGTTGAGGCGGTTCGCGCTCTGAGGGAGCTGTATCCCCGGTGGGGCAAGGACAAGTTGATCGTTCTGCTGCGTGATGCGGGATTCCACACTTCGACATCTACCGTGGGCAGGATACTACGGCGGCTCAAGGATCGAGGGCTGTTGCGAAAGCCGATGTGCAACGGGATATCAGCGAGGAAACGGCAGAGAAAGCGGCCATACGCGGTCAGGAAGCCGAAGGAGTATGTGGCCGATGCCCCCGGAGACATCGTGGAGGTGGATACGCTGGATGTGAGACCGCTGCCGGGAGTCGCACTGAAGCATTTCACCGCCAGGGACATCGTATCCAGATGGGATGTGCTGGAAGTCCACACCAGGGCAACCTCACGTACCGCAGCTGCCTTCATCGACGTGTTGCTGGAACGTATGCCCTTCCCTGTGAGAGCCATTCAGGTGGACGGAGGCTCCGAGTTTCAAGATGCGTTTGAGGCCGAATGCCGGAAGAGGGGCATCCGTCTCTTCGTGCTGCCTCCCCGCTCCCCCAAGCTCAACGGCCATGTAGAACGGGCGCAAAGAACCCATACCGAGGAATTCTACGAACTCACTGATAGCAACTTCGACATAGCAGAGTTGAATCGGGCGCTGCGCCAATGGGAACATGTCTATGATACCGTTCGTCCCTATCAATCCCTGGGATACCTCACCCCACTCCAATTCCTGCAGCGACACCATCACTATCGAAAGAAGGTGATGTGTCACTAATCTACTGGACGAGTACAATCTCTTGCGTGCGACAACTGCGAGTAATAGAATACGCTGTGGCCATGGACCGAATTCATGTCTTCACACATGGCGCACTCCGCACAGACCATCCCGCGACTCGGCCATTCCGAGACGACGGCATGAGCAGCTACAGCGTCGGCTCAGGATTGCGCAAGTTCAGGTCCGACTGGAAGGCATACCTCGTGCAGAGCGTCGTGGCGGGTCTGACAACCCTTCTCATCCTGCTTTTTCTCAATCTTCAACACGCAGTCGTCATTGCTGCCCTCGGCGCGAGCGCATTCATCGTCTTCGGGCGCCCCTTCGACATCACTGCTCGACCACAGAACGTCATCGGAGGGCACATGGTCGGCTTCGCCGTCGGCTCCCTGTGCGCCGCCATTCCACACCTCACGCCTGTCAGCACGCTCGGATGCTACGCCCTGTCCGTCGGACTCTCGATATTCATCATGGCGGTTCTCAACATGCAGCACCCCCCGGCAGCCGGGACCGCCCTCGGCATGGCCATCCGCGGCTGCTCCGAAGAAGCCTTTGCCGCAGTGCTCACAATCACCATTGTGCTTGCGGTCGTGCACCTCGTTCTGAAACCGCGACTTCGCAACCTCTTCTAGATGAGAACACTCGCATTCGAAACCTCTTGTGACGAGACCGCTGTTGCCGTCGTCGAGGACGGCACCCGCATCCTCTCCAACGTCGTCGCGTCACAGATAGACATTCACCGGCGCTACGGAGGAATCGTGCCCGAGGTCGCCTCCCGGCAACATGTCCTCTCCATAGTGCCCGTCTATCAGGAGGCCCTCAACAACTCCGGACTCTCGCTGGAAGACATCGACAGGGTTGCGGTTACACACGGCCCGGGCCTCGCAGGCTCCCTCCTTGTGGGCGTGAACTTCGCCAAGGCGCTGGCCGCGACCCGCGGTCTGCCCCTGTTCGGAGTCAACCACATCGAGGCACACGTGTACGCGAACTGGCTTGCGTTTCCCGCGCCGCGTGAGGACAACTCCAGGTTTCCAGCCCTCTGCCTCATCGTCTCGGGCGGCCACACCGAGTTGCAGCTTATGAAGGCTCACGGCGACTACCGCCTGCTTGGCCGGACGCGCGACGACGCCGCGGGCGAGGCCTTCGACAAAGCGGCCAGGCTCCTCGACCTGGGCTATCCGGGTGGTCCGGTCATTGAGAAGGCAGCTCTCAATGCCACGGATACGCTCCCCCTCCCCCGTGCCTGGCTTCGGGGTACCTATGATTTCAGCTTCAGCGGAGTCAAGACCGCGCTCTGGCATCTGGTTCACAGAGAGGAGTTGGCGAACCACCCAAACCTCGCTGCGAACGCAGCGGCGAGCTTTCAGGATGCGGTCGTAGACGTGCTGGTGGGTAAGACCCTCAAGGCAGCGGAGGACTTCGGCGCCACGTGCATAATGCTGAGCGGCGGTGTTGCGGCAAACAGCAGCCTGCGCGACAGACTGTCACACGACTCACCGATTGAAGTGTTCATACCGCCGCAGTCTTTGTGCACGGACAACGCTGCCATGGTCGCCGCCTGCAGCTACTTCAGCGGCGGCCCCGCCAGCCCCGGCGGACCGGGCCTGGACGTAGAGCCCGGACTGTCGCTCTAATGAGACAGCCCGGGCCGGCGGCCTACAGGCCCTTCACGAAGTTCGAGATGCGGTCGAGCGCCTTCGAGATGTTCTCCCGCGACGTCGTGTAGGCAAGCCGTATGTAGCCCCTGCCCTGTTCGCCGAAGACCGAACCAGCGAGTGTGGCAACTCCTGCTTCTTCGAGGAGCCGATGCACGAGTTCCGTGTCGTCCATTCCCAGGCCGGTCACATTCGGGAAGGCGTAGAACGCACCCT
>CAZQML010000045.1:0-15379 GCA_964594245.1 uncultured Dehalococcoidales bacterium
TCTCCCGATTGAGCTACAGCCCCGTAGAGGAACAAATATACCGTATGAGGGAACGCCAGTACAAGTCAGACGCTGAGGCCGAGCCATTGCAGCACTGTCCGGATGCCGAAGTAGCCCAGATAGGCAAGCACCAGATTCTTCAGGGTCCTGCCGAGCAGCGTATAGAGGAAGAACCTGCCCACGCGTACACGCAGCACACCCATCCACACGGCGAAGGGGTAGTAGATGGGGTTGATGAGGACCGCCATGAGGAAGATCGCCTTCGAGCCGTGCCTCTGCATGAGTCCGGAAAAACGTTGCTCCATCTGACTGCTGAGCAGCAGGCCGCGTCCGCCGTACCCGGTCAAATAGGCGCCCACGGCACCGGTGGCCTCTCCGAGTCCGGCGACTAGTCCAACCACGGCCGGATGGAGGACACCGCCGAGCGTGAACGTTATCACTGCGCCCATGCCGGGAACGACAAAGGTCCCGGTGGCAAACACGTTGACGAGGAAGCAGCCGACGTAGCCCCACTGCGAGATATCGTCCAGGAACGTGCGATGCTGGAGAATCAGGACGCAGAGAGCGACGGTGACCAAGACGGAGGCCGCCGCAATAGCGAACTCACGTCGCGATGTACTTCTCTCCACAAGAACGGATTATAACCTATGGGGATTCCACGTGTAGAACCGGGACTGCGTCAGTCGTCCGGCAGTCGCTCCCGGTCGTCGACCGCGAACGCCAGTTCGTCGTCATGCACGGAGACTCTCACAAGGTCGCCGTCCCGAATCTCCCCGCTGAGAAGTCGAGACGAAAGGGGATTTTCGACGTGTCTCTCGATGGCGCGCCGAAGGGGCCGCGCGCCGTACACCGGGTCGTGCCCCCTGCCGATAAGCCATGTCCTGGCCTCATCATCCACTTCAAGTTTCACTGCGCGCTCACCGAGACGTTCTTCCGTATCTCGCAGCATCAACTCGACTATCTTCCGTAGATGCTCCTCGTGCAGCGGGCTGAAGATTACGATATCGTCAATCCTGTTGAGCAACTCGGGCCGGAACGTCCGCTTCAGCTCCGCCTCGATGCTTTTGCGCATGTCGGTCTCTCCCAGGTCTTCACCTCGAGCGAAACCCACCGCCTGGCGCTGAAACTCCGACGTTCCAAGGTTGCTCGTCATTATCACGACCGTGTTCTTGAAGTCGACTGAACGCCCGTGACCGTCCGTCAACCTGCCATCCTCGAGCAGCTGCAGCAGGATATTGAAGACGTCAGGATGCGCCTTCTCAATCTCGTCGAAGAGGATGAGACGGTAGGGCCTACGTCTGACAGCTTCGGTGAGCTGCCCTCCCTCGTCATACCCGATATACCCGGGGGGAGCCCCTATCAAGCGAGACACGGTGTGCTTCTCCATATACTCCGACATATCGAGCCGCACAATGGCATCTTCGTCATCAAAGAGGAACCACGCCAGCGCATGAGCGAGTTCCGTCTTGCCCACGCCTGTCGGTCCGAGGAAGATGAAACTGCCTATCGGCCGGCGGGGGTTCTTCAGTCCTGCCCGGCTGCGCCGTATCGCCTCGGACACGGCCGACACGGCCTCCTCCTGGTCGACAAGGCGTTCGTGCAGTCGCGCCTCCATGTCCACAAGCTTGCCCGCCTCCGACTCAAGCATGCGGGCCACAGGTATGCCCGTCCACTGGGAGATGAGAGCCGCAATCTCCTCATCTCTGACAACGCCATCAAGCCGTTTCTCTGCCTGCCACCGGCACTTCACATCGTTGTATTCGGTCTCCAGTCCGGCAATCTCGGCTTTCACAGAGGCGGCTGCCTCGTAGTCCTGCCGCTGCACGGCAGCCTCTTCCTCGTCCTGCATGTGATGAATGCGCCGCTCAAGTTCCTTCACCTCAGCGGGAGCGCTCTCCATGTCCAGGCGCATCTTGCTCGCGGCCTCGTCAATCAGGTCGATGGCCTTGTCAGGCAGGAACCTGTCAGCGATGTACCTCTCGGAGAGCTTCGCAGCCGCCTCGAGCGCGGAATCATCGATCTTCACGGTCTTGTGATGAGCTTCGTAGCGAGGCCGGAGAGCCTTCAGAATCTCCAGCGTTGTCGCCGTGTCAGGCTCATCCACGAAGATAGGTTGGAAGCGCCGTTCGAGCGCCCTGTCCTTCTCGACAATCCGCCGGTACTCGTCAAGAGTAGTCGCTCCCACACACTGGAGCTCTCCCCTTGCGAGGGCGGGTTTGAGCATGTTGCTCGCATCTATGGCGCCTTCCGCCCCACCGGCGCCCACGACAGTGTGCAGCTCGTCTATGAAGAGAATCACCTCTCCGGCCGCCTGGTGGACTTCGTCAAGGACCGCCTTCAACCTCTCCTCGAACTCGCCTCTGAACTTACTGCCCGCAACAAGCGCCGCCATGTCGAGTGCGACTACGCGCTTGTCTCGCAGCGAAGAGGGAACATCCTCCGCGACAACCCGTTGCGCCAGTCCTTCTGCAATCGCCGTCTTTCCAACGCCCGCATCACCTATCAAGACAGGGTTGTTCTTCGTGCGCCTCGAGAGAATCTGAATGGTGCGCCGGATCTCCTCGTCTCGCCCGATAACAGGGTCAAGCCGCCCCTGCCGCGCCATCTCAGTGAGATCATGGCCGTACTTCTCGAGCGAGCGATACTTGCTCTCCGCGTGCTGGTCGGTCACCCGGTGTCCACCACGTATTGCTTGAAGAGCCTGGTAGGTTCGCTCCTGGCTGATTCCGAATCCGCTCAGTATCCTGGCTGTCTCCCCGGTCCTCTCACCGGCCATGGAGATCAGCATGTGCTCCGTGCTGATGAACTCGTCGCGAAAACGCTCGGCCTCCTGCTTGGCGCCTTCGACTACCCGCAGAGCACGCGGGGTCGCGTACATCTGTGTACCCTCATAGGCAACCTTCGGGAGGGATTCCAGGGAGCGCCGCAGGGCACTACGAAGCTGGTCGCCGTCGACTCCCATCTCCTGCAGAATGCGCTCCATCAAACCACCCTTCTGCTCCACCAATGCCAGCGCAATATGTTCTACGTCCCACTGGTTGTGCCGGAACTCCCGGACGTACTCCTGCGAGGCAGCCAGCACCTGCTGCGCCTGCTCGGTGAACTTATCCGGTGTGAGGGGCCCTATTCCCTGCTCCATGCCCACCTGCTATTCCTCGACGTCAGGGGCAGTGGCGCCGTTTACACCGTGCCTCCTGCGCTCCAGCCGGCCAAGCCTGCCGGACATGCCGGCAACTTCCCGCTGCAGGTCCTCCATTCGCTTCATGAGTGCGAGGGCAAACTGGACTCCGGCCGAATTCAAGCCAAGGTCATTCATCAACGTCCCAACACAGCGAAGGTAGTCGATGTCCTCTTGAGAGTAGAGTCTGGTGTTGCCGCCCGAGCGACCGGGACAGACGAAGCCGAGACGCTCGTAGTGTCGAAGACGGTGTGCCTCTATGCCCACCATTCTCGACGCGACACTTATCACGTACCGGGGCTCAGAGTGACCCGGCCCACGAACGCTTGAGTCGAGCATTTGACACAGAGCGTCGCACGCCCGGCGCATCTCATCCGGGATGTCGACTACCTGCCGGTCTGGGTTGCCCGTGTCTTTCTGCACACTCATCACCTCTCATGTCTACGTGGTTGACGCATGAATTATACTGCAGATGCAGATTTCTTGTCAATACGGCGTATGAAATCTCACATCGCTTCGCAGGCTCGTCACTCGTCCTGGCGGACTGCAAGACGTGCACAGGTATCCAGCGAGCAAACGAGCGGAAGCCGCCGCGGACATATCCTCCACCCCACTCTCAGCAGGCACTCCGCATGAGAGACGAGAATCGATGGACATGGTCCGGGCTCCTCACGATTGAGCGGTGTCGAGCAGGTCGACCAGGCGCTTCAGCATGCGACCCGTGGCCCCCCAGATAACGTGCCCGTCATAGTCACAGACAGGCCCGGAGTAGTAGTACTCACCTATGGCGCGCTCCTGGTGCCGGAATCTCTCAGGGTCCATCAGGACCGCGAGCGGAACGCAGAAGATGTCCTTCGTCTCCTGCTCGTTCGCGTGAAAGGTGTAGGGGTAAGGAATGAAGCCAACGAAGGGCGTTATCACATAGCCCGTGCTCGCCACGACATTGTCATCTATCTCCCCTAGCACCTCTACGTCCTCAGGTCGCAGTCCTGTCTCCTCCCACGCCTCGCGCAGCGCCGTCTCAAGGAGACTGTCATCCTCCGCCTGGCTTGTGCCACCGGGGAAGCAGACCTGCCCCTTGTGCGAGCCAACTTGCTCGGTGCGTTCCGTGAGCAGGACGTGCAACTCGTCATCCTTGCACAGAAGCGGTATCAACACTGCCGACGGCACGAGGTGCCGCACGTCAATCGGCTGCTTCTCATAGCTCGTGATAGTTCTGCGCACATCCTCCCGATTCACAGCTCGATTATAGCACCGGCAATGGCGGAACCCGGTCGCGCCTGCAGTACACGAGTTCGCTCGCAGGATTTGTCATCTCCTGCGTCGCGAATCTACAATGGGGGGTTCGGAGCAATAGAGAATGCAGATGAGCCGCGACTACTACGAGATCCTTGGGGTCACTCGCAACGCGAATGGCGAGGAGGTCAGGAAGGCGTTCAGGAAGCTGGCCTTCCAATACCATCCCGACCGCAACCGCGCTCCCGAGGCCGAGGACAAATTCAAGGAGATCAATGAGGCCTATCAGTGCCTTTGCGATCCGGCCAAGCGCCAGACATACGACCTGTACGGTCACACCGGCCAGCGGGCAGCAGGATTCGAGGACTTCGGCTTTGGTGGCCTGGGCGAGATATTTGACACGTTCTTTGGCAGCGCCTTCGGCGACTCAGCGGCGCGTGCACCGCGCCAGGGGGAGAGCTTCCAGGTCAGAGCGAGGCTCACACTTGAGGAAGCCGCATTCGGCTGCCTCCGCGAGTTCACCGTCAAGCGGAAGGAGTCGTGCGCCGAGTGCAGGGGAACGGGATGTGCCCCCGGGACAGCACCACTCAGGTGCCCCGATTGCCAGGGTAGCGGAAAACTCAGAAGGGTTGAGCAAAGCATATTTGGCCGCTTCAGTCACGTTGTGCGGTGCCCCAGGTGTGGAGGGACAGGGTTCGTGGTAACACAACCGTGCCCGACGTGCAACGGTTCTGCGGTGGTGACGGGAACCCGCACTTTGAAAACGCAGGTACCTGCGGGCGTGGACAGCGGCAGCGTTATCACCCTACAGGGCCAGGGAAGCATCGGCCCGAACGGTGGGCGACCGGGAGACATTCACATTGCCGTGGAGGTCACCCCCCATGAGCTATTCCGCAGGGACGGCCTCGACATCCACTGCGAGATTCCCGTCAACTTTGCGCAGGCCGCTCTCGGCACCGATGTGGAGGCGCCCGTTCTGGGCGGGACTGCCTCTGTCCACGTGCCGGCAAACACACAGACGGGGAAAGTCTTGCGCCTCAAGGGGAAGGGCATTCACGAACAGAGCGGGCGACATCACGGCGACCACTTCGTCCACATCAAGGTCGTCACACCCAGGAAGCTGAATCGCGACCAGCGCAGACTATTCGAGGAACTGGCCCAGGTGCTGCCCGCAGAGTAGCGTACGCGGAGGCAAGAGACTCCGCATCAAGGGCGCTGGACCTGACACGTGAATCTGGCGACCGTCCTCGCGACAGGGTAGCCCTCGAAAAGGATTCGGTAGATGGCCATCATGATTGGCGCTTCTACTCTCAGCTCGCTCACCAGCCGCTGCACTGCCCGTGTGGTGTAGACGCCTTCTGCGACATGATGCAGTGAGCCCAGCACGTCATCAAGGCGCCGCCCGCGAGCTATTTCGTGGCCCACATAGTGATTCCGGCTCAGGTCACTGACACAGGTGGCCACCACATCGCCAAGGCCTGCCAGGCCGTAGAACGTGGACTCACGAGCGCCAAGGGCAACGCCGAACGAGATGACCTCGCTCCACGTGAACGCGATGAACGCCGCCTTCGCATTATCGCCGAGGCCAAGTCCATCCATCATACCGGCCCCCAGCGCGACGATGTTCTTGAGGGCCCCCGCCAGCTCAACACCGACAAGGTCATCGCTTGTCACAGTGATGAAGCGGTCCGAGCCGAACAGGGACTGCACTTCTTTCGCAAGGTCGATATCAGCCGACGCAACAACCGACGCCGCAGGCAAGCCACTCGATATCTCCGAGGCGAGGTTCGGGCCCGAGAGCGCACAGAGACCCCGCACTGGACCATCTCCAAGCACAGCCTCAAGCACCTGCGTCATCCGCTTGCCTGATTCCACCTCCAGTCCTTTGGCAGCGCTCACGTGGCACACGTCGGGGTCGAACGCTCCTCGGAGGCGAGTTGCGTTGGCACGCATCGTCTGAGACGGGACGGCCCACACGACGAAGCGAGCGCCCTCCAGGGCTTCTTGTTCGCTATGGGTCGGGCTGTAGCCAGGAGCGCTGTCCTGAAGCAACAGGGTTTCCTCCTCCGACCTCGTGAGAAGCCATGCGTCCAGCCTCCTCCTGGCCAAGAGCATCGCAATCGTGTTGCCCCAGCTTGTGTTGCCGACTACGGTTACCTTTTCCATGCTCGCCGACCGAACTCTAGAAGAGTTGTCGTTCGGTACCATTACGCAGACGGCCGATGTTGTCACGGTGTTCGAAGACCAGCCACCCGGTTGCCACCACCGCATATAGAAGATGCGCCAGGGGGACCCATCCGGTCAGGAACAGCACAAGCATGACAGAGCAGGTGGCGACGCCACCGAGGAGAGAGCCTAGAGACATGCGCCGGGAGGCAAGCGCAACTATGGCGAGAACCTCGATGCCGAAAAGGGCCGCCGGCAGATGAATTATGCACATCGTGCCAAAGAATGCCGACACGCCTCTGCCTCCACGGAATCTCGAGAACATGGGCCAATTGTGGCCCGCGATGGCTGCAAGGCCGGCCAGCCCCTGCACCACGGGGACATCCAGCACCAGAGACCCGAACTCCAGGACGACCACGCCTGCCACCATAGTGGCAATGATGACCGCCACTCCGGCTTTCAGCCCATCTAGAAAGAGCGTAAGAAAGCCCAGCTTCGTGCCTGCCGACCTCATCACATTCGTGGCGCCGGTCTTGCCGCTTCCTGTCTGCCGCAGGTCTTCACCCGTCTTCCACCTCGTGACGAGGAGTCCGACGGGGACGGAGCCGAGGAAGTACGACAGCGCCAGGATGCCAAGCAGCACGACTGCACTCATTAGCTGTGAGGCTCCTGTTCGGCGCGGCGGGGACGGCCCGCGCGCACGAAGGTGAAGTGCAGAGGCACACCACGATAGCCGAACTGCCGACGCATATGGTGCTCCAGATACCGTTCATAGGTAGTGGGTACAAGCGACGGCTCGTTCACATGGAGAACGAAGGTCCAGGGATTCTCCTCATCCTGGTGAGCCCAGATGACATTGAGCCGCCTCGTTCCAACGCGCGGAGGGGCGTGAAGCTCCACGGCCTCCCTTATCGCATTGTCCACCGTAGACCGTGATAGCTGGCGTCTGCGCGACTGCCACACATCGAGGGCGCTCTGCAGGACGCGCCTCACGTTCGTCCCTTGCTTGGCGGATATGTGCAGGACAGGAACAAACGACAGGAACGGGAGCCGGCGTTTCATCCAATCCTTCTGCGCCTCACGATATTCCGGCGACACCAGGTCCCACTTGTTCACCACGAGAACAAGTCCGCGGCCCGACTCGATGACGTACCTTGCGATGTTGATGTCCTGCGCCGTGGCCGGATCGGTCGCATCAAGGACCAGGAGGGCAACATCAGAGCGGTCGATAGCATGGAGGGAACGGAGGACCGAGAAGTAGTCCACTCCGTAGTTGACACGGGAGCGTTTGCGTATTCCCGCCGTGTCGACAAGCACGAGCTGTCTGCCCTGCCACTCAAGTTCCGCGTCCAGTGAGTCCCTCGTCGTGCCCGGCATCTCATCGACAATCGCCCGCTCGTCGCCAAGAAGGGTGTTGAGCAAAGTCGACTTGCCCGCATTCGGACGGCCGACGATGGCCAGGCGCACGACCCCGGCCTCCTCCACCTCCGGAGACCCCGGAGGGGGCAGCAGTTGCACCACCGCGTCTTCGAGCAGGCCCATACCCCGGTTGTGAAGTGCACTCACGGGCACGACCTCTTCTATGCCCAGTCTATAGAACTCCGGCACAAGCGAGTCGCGCAGCGCAGTATCTATTTTGTTGACAGCCAGAACGGCAGGCTTCCCGGCAGCACGCACAAGCGATGCGGCCTCCTCATCGGCCGCGATGACTCCGTCCGTTGCCGAAACCACGAGTATGACGACATCGGCCTGGGCGACTGCGAATTCGGCCTGACGCTTCACCTTGGACCCGATGGGCGAGTCCGCGTCGACGCCCCACCCCCCGGTGTCGACAACAGTCAAATCGCGGCCCTGCCACGTCACGGGAAAGAACAGTCTGTCGCGGGTGACGTTCGGCTGGTCGTCGACAACGGCGTATCGGGCACCGACGATGCGATTGAGAAGCGTGGACTTGCCAACGTTGGTCCTGCCAACGAGAGCCACAATCGATCTGGACATCAACGCGCTCCTCTAGTCAGGGGCAAGGAGTATCTGCGCCAGGATAGCTTTCTGAATGTGCAGCCTGTTCTCCGCCTGGTCGAACACGATTGAAGCCGGCCCATTCAGCACGTCTGAAGTGACCTCCTCGCCGTGATGGGCAGGGAGGCAATGCATGAAAGCTACGCCCTGCTTCGCCAGAGAGAGGAGAGATCCGTTGACCTGATAGTCCGCAAACGCCTTGCGCCGGGCCCCGGTCTCCTCCTCCTGCCCCATGCTTGCCCACGTATCAGTGTACACAACGTCAGCATCACGGACAGCTTCGGCCGGGTCTCCTGTGACCACGACTTTGCTGTCACCGGTTGTGGCAAACGAGCGAGCCTGCTTCACAGTGTCTGCGTCCAGCTGGTAGCCCGCCGGCGACGCGATTGCGAAGTCAATGCCCATCATCGCCGACAGCAGGGCAAGGCTCCTTGCCACGTTGTTTCCGTCGCCGATGAATGCCAGTCGCAGTCCTTCCATGCGCCCCTTCTTCTCACGGATGGTCAGCAGGTCAGCAAGTGCCTGGCACGGGTGCTCCACATCGGAGAGAGCGTTGATGACCGAGATAGACGCCGATTGGGCCAGTGAGACCAGGGTCTGATGACTGAACACCCGGGCCACAATGCAGTCAACGTAGCGGCTCAGGACGCGCGCCACATCAGGAACAGCTTCGCGCTTCCCCAGGCCGACCTCCTGGGGTGAAAGATACAGACAGTGGCCGCCCAACTGGGCGACGGCAACATCGAAGCTGACCCTTGTACGAAGCGAGGGCTTCTCGAACAGGAGCGCCACAGACCTCCATGGGAGAAGGCAGCGCATGCCGCCCTGCTTCATCACGAGGGCCTGCTCCACCAACTGCTCGACCTCGCCGCGGCTGAGGTCAACAACGGAGAGGAGGTCTTTCTTCAAGGTGGCTTAGTATACCATGGCGTTCGAACGGTATAATGAGAGCGATGCAATCGCCGCAGCAGCCCCTGCTCCTCCTGGCCGACGGCAATGCCCTGGTTCACCGCGCGTTCCATGCGCTCCCTCCTCTCACAACATCGAAGACGGGGGAGATGGTGAACGCGGTGTACGGGTTCATGAACACTCTGCTGAAGGTGGTCGCCGACCAGAAGGCGACGCACTGGGCCATCGCGTTCGACTACCCTGCGCCGACGTTCAGACACAAGCTGTTTGACGGGTACAAGGCCCATCGTCCCCCCACCCCCGAGGAACTCAGGAGTCAGATACGGCGGGTCCATGAACTCGTCAGCGCTCTCAGCATGCCGACCTTCGAGGTCGCGGGCTTCGAGGCGGACGACATCCTCGGGGCACTGGCGATACAGTCGCGCAGCCTCAACGTGGAAGCGGCCATCCTCACGGGCGACCGCGACCTGCTGCAGATGGCACGCCCGGGCATCCGGGTACTGCTCCCCGGCAGGAACTTCAGCGAAGCCGTCTCGTACGACGCTGCGGCGGTCGAGTCAAGGTTCGGAGTGACGCCGGGGCAGTTCGCAGCGTACAAGGCGCTCGTCGGCGACCCCTCCGACAACATTCCGGGAGTGCAGGGGGTGGGCGACAAGACGGCGGCACGTCTCCTCGCGCAGTTCAAGAGCCTCGAGGGCATCTACGAGCACCTTGCGGAGGTCACCCCCGAGAGACTGCAGTCAGTCCTGCTCTCTTCCAGAGCCCAGGCCGACTTGAGTCAGCGACTGGCGACAATCGTGACAGACATCCCCGTGCAGCTCTCCCTTTCGGACTGCGCCATCGGAGAGTACAGGCCGGAGCAGGCGCTGAGCCTGTTCACCGAACTCGAGTTCACCAGACTGCTGCCCCGGCTGCCGCGAGCCGCCGGCGCGGCGGAGAATCGGGAGGAACGTGTGCCCGTGCCGACGCAGTCCAGGGTGCAGGTCGTATCCGGCGCCCGGGAAGAGCAAGAGGCCCTCGAGAAGCTCTCACACGCCCCCGAGATGGTCATTACCCTTGCCCTGGACGGCAATGGGCGTCGCCGCCCGCGGCGGACACGCGCAGAAGAACATACGGAGGCGGCAGCCCTCGGGGTTGCCGTGTCCGCAGGCAAGGGCGATACGTTCTATGTGCCGCTCGAACCGGTGCCTTTCGGGCCGCTCGACCAGCTTCCACTGGAACAACCGCTCGGATTCCTCGCCTCCGTGCTTGAGAACAAGGAGCGCCGCAAGATATGCGAGGACGCCAAAGTCGTCATGAGGCAGCTGTCACGGTACGGCCTGGCCCTCGGAGGGCTGGCTTTCGACATCTCCATCGCGGCACACCTGGCCGGAGAGAAGAACGTCTCGCTCGAGTCTCTTGCCTTGACCCGGCTGGGGCTAGCGCTTCCTGATGCGCCGGAAGCAGGGGAAGGGCTGTCCGCCGGAGACGACGACATTGCCCGATGGCTCGCTCAACGCTCCGACGTGTGCCGGGCACTCAAAGAGCTCCTCGATGGAGACCTGGAGAAGAAAGGCCTTGGGCCACTGTTCCGCGACGTGGAGCTACCCCTCATCCCCGTGCTTGCTGCCATGGAGGAGAGCGGCATACTCATTGATACAGACATGTTGAGAGACATGTCGCGAAGGCTATCCGACGACCTCCTGAGGCTCGAGGTCGGCATCTATAATGAAGTCGGACACCAGTTCAACGTCAGTTCGCCCCGCCAGCTTGGGAACGTGCTCTTCGACGAACTTGGACTTCCCGGCGGGCGCAAGGCCAAGGGCAGCTACTCTACTGAGGCATCCCACCTTGAGACGCTCCGGAACGCGCATCCCGTCATCGACCTCGTTCTGCAGTACAGACAGCTCTCGAAGCTGAAATCGACCTACGTCGACACGCTGCCCGCGCTCGTGAACCCGAGAACGGGTAGGGTGCACACGGTATTCAGTCAGACGGGAACGACTACAGGGCGCCTGTCATCGAGCGAGCCAAACCTCCAGAACCTGCCCGTCAGGAGCGAGCTAGGCAAGACGATACGGGCGGCAGTCATCGCCCCCAGAGGCAGCACTCTTCTCAGCGCGGACTACTCGCAGATTGACCTGCGGGCACTCGCACACCTGTCGCAGGACGCGAGCCTCCTCGCCGCCTTCGCCAACGACGAAGACATCCACAGGACCACGGCTAGCAAGGTCTTCGGCGTTCAGCCTGACGAGGTAACGTCCGACATGCGCAGATTTGCCAAGGTTGTCAACTTCGGCGTCGTGTACGGCATGAGCGACTACGGACTTGAGCAAGCAACGGGGTTCACCCGGGCCGAGGCATCCCGGTTCATCAAAGCATACTTCGAGCAGTACCCTGGGGTCCGCCGCTGGATTGAAAAGACCAAGGAGAGTGCGCGGAAAGACGGGTATGTCCAGACCCTGCTTGGCAGAAGGCGCTACATCCTGGAGATTCTTTCAACGAACCGGCAGGTCCGGGAGGCGGCTGAGCGG
Source organism: uncultured Dehalococcoidales bacterium (assembly GCA_964594245.1). Classification (GTDB taxonomy): domain Bacteria; phylum Chloroflexota; class Dehalococcoidia; order GIF9; family AB-539-J10; genus SKVJ01. The sequence goes on from CAZQML010000045.1 coordinate 12,022, forward strand.
ATGGCCGTCAATACCCCCGTCCAGGGCACTTCGGCAGACATCATCAAGGTTGCCATGATAAGGATTCACGAGGCGATGAAGACGGACGGGCTGCGCAGCAGGATGCTGCTGCAGATACACGACGAACTGCTGTTCGAGGTGCTCGAGGACGAGTGGGCGCGGGTCAGGCAAATCGTGGAAAGGCTCATGCCGCAGGCCGTGGAGCTGTCCGTGCCACTCAAGGTTGACCTGAAGGCCGGCCCGAACTGGGCCGACATGGCGCCGGTCACGTAGCCCGGCAGACAGGCGTCACTCCTGCCGCAGATACCGGTCGATGTCGGCTGCGGCCCGCTTGCCGGCCCCCATGGCATCTATGACCGTGGCGGCGCCGGTGGCCATGTCTCCCCCGCACCAGATGCCTTCCCTGCTTGTGCGACCGGTGGCGTCATCGGTGACTATCGTGCCCTGCCGCGTCAGTTCAAGGCCGGGCGTGGTGGACGGAATGACCGGGTTTGGACGCGTGCCAAGCGCGATTATGGCCGTGTCTATCTCAATCTCAAACTCGGTGCCCGGCTTCACGATCGGACGTCTTCTCCCGCTCTCATCCGGCTCGCCGAGCTCCATCTCATAGCACTCGACGGCCTTCACATTGCCCTTCCCGTCATCAAGAAAGCGCTTCGGATTGGTGAGCAGCTTGAAGATGACCCCTTCTTCCTTCGCGTTTTCCCGTTCCTCTTCTCTCGCCGGCAACTCCGCCTCCGACCGCCTGTAGACTATGTACACTTCCTCCGCGCCAAGGCGAAGCGAGCACCGTGATGAGTCCATCGCAACGTTTCCGCCGCCGAATACGGCGACCCGCTTGCCAACCTTGATAGGCGTGTCGTACTCGGGAAACAGGTACGCCTTCATCAGATTGACGCGGGTGAGGAACTCATTGGCCGAGTAGACATTATTCAGGTTCTCTCCCGGGATGTTGAGGAACATGGGCGCTCCCGCGCCCGGGGAAAGAAACACAGCACCAAACCCCTCCTCGAAGAGCTCATCGACGAGTTCGGTCCTGCCAACGACATTGTCGAGCACGAGCTCAACGCCGAGCGACTTCACGTAGTCGACTTCCGCCTGGACGATGCTCTTCGGCATCCTGAACTCCGGGATGCCATACTTCAGGACTCCTCCCGCAGTGTGAAGAGCTTCGAACATGGTCACGCCGTATCCCGCCTTCGCAAGGTCTGCAGCGCACGTGAGACCGGCCGGACCTGCACCCACAACTGCAACGCGCTTCCGACCAGGCGCCGCGGCCGCTGCTTTCGTCTGCGGCGTGTCCTCGGAGGCAAGGTCCCAATCTGCGACATAGCGCTCCAGGCGGCCGATGGCGACGGGCGCGCCCTTTCGCGCCAGCACGCAGGACTTCTCACACTGCTGCTCCTGGGGACAGACCCGCCCGCATACGGCAGGAAGGCTGTTCTTGGCCTTGAGCGCCCGCACGGCTTCGGGCATGTCGTCCTCGCGCAGCGCCTTGATGAACTCGGGAATGTCGACGTTCACAGGACAGCCGTCCTTGCACGTCGGTTTCGGGCACTGGAGGCAGCGGTCGGCCTCCGCGACTGCCTCGGCTTTCGAGTAGCCCAGTGACACCTCGCCGAAGTTCTTCGCCCGTAGCTGCGGGTCTTGCTTCGGCATGGAGACCCTGTTCAGGTTCAGCTCTTTCTTAGCCACGGTGTCCACCCCCCTGGCAATGATGCTGCTGTAGCTCGTCTGATGTCTTCTCCTGCTCGAGGTACGCCCGCTGCCGGCTGATTAGCAGGTCCCAGTCGACGAGATGGGCGTCAAAGTCCGGGCCGTCGACACACGCCAGCTTTGTCTCACCTCCAACCTCGACACGGCACGCGCCACACATACCCGTGCCGTCCACCATGATGGGATTCAGGCTCACAATCGTCTTCACGCCAAAGGGCTTCGAGGTGAGAGCGGAGAACTTCATCATGATGGTTGGGCCGATGGCTATGACCCGGCCGATATCCCTCGACTTGAGCAGCTCCGTCAACGGCTCGGTCACAAGACCCTTTCGTCCATAGGAGCCATCGTCGGTGGTGACGATGAGTTCGTCGCTGAACTGGCCCAGCCGGTCCTCCCAGAACACGAGTTCCTTCGTTCGGGAACCCATGATGGAAATCACCCTGTTGCCTGCGGCCTTCATCGCACGGGCGATGGGCACAATGGTGGCAATCGCGAACCCTCCTGCCACACAGACAACGGTTCCGTAGTTCTCAATCTCGGTGGGCTTGCCAAGCGGGCCAACGAAGTCGTCCACCGCATTGCCTGCCCTCAACTGTGCGAACCTGCGCGTGCTCGTGCCGACTTCCATGAAGACGACCGTCACCGTGCCTTCGGCCCGGTCCCAATCAGCGATAGTGAGAGGAATGCGCTCCCCCTCCTCCCCATGGTGCAATATCACAAACTGTCCCGCTTCGGCCTTCCGCGCCACGCGCGGCGCCTCTATCTTCAGAAGGTGAATGGTGGGAGTCAGGTCCTCCCTGGCCAGAATCCTGTACATGTGTCCTCCGTTGTCACGTCGGGATAACGTGCAAGCTGCGATTATACACGATTGCCCTTTGGAGCCCCGACCGTGATGACCTACACTTGTCGCCATGCCAGAACTGCCTGAAGTCGAGACGATACGCCGCGCTATCGAACCCTGCATCGTCGGCGCGCGCATTTCGGATGTCTCATTGCCCGACCCGTCCATCGCCGGCCCGGAGGGACCAGAGTCCCTACAGACGGCGATCGGTGCAACAGTCCGCGCTGTGCTCCGACGAGGCAAGCACCTGATACTGCTCCTTGACGGCAACCGCGGCGTCGTGCTTCATCTCAGGATGACTGGCGCCATCCTTCTGCAAGAGCCTGCGACCAACGCCCGGGTCAGGGCCGTGTTGAGCTTCTCAAACGGTGAACAACTGGTCTTCAATGACATGCGCAGGCTTGGCACGATACGGTTCTATGAGGACCTCAAGCCCTTGCTGTCGCGTCTCGGGCCTGAACCATTGGACGATGAGTTCACCGCTGACTCGCTCGAGGAGTCGCTGCGGCAACACCGCATTCCCATCAAGGCTGCGCTGCTCGACCAGCACATCATCGCGGGAGTCGGCAACATGTACGCGGACGAGGCCCTCTTTCAAGCGAAGATTCACCCGTTGAAGCCTGCCAACGAGCTTGACCACAATGAGGTTGCGAACCTGAAACAGGCTACCCGCGATGTCCTGGTCCGCGCAATCGCCTGCCAGGGGGCCAGTATCAACACCTACTGGTTGCCGAACGGAGAGCGTGGCGCAGCGCAGGATGGCTTCAACGTGGCCCACAAGAGGGGCGCGTCGTGCCCCCG
>CAZQML010000046.1:0-3426 GCA_964594245.1 uncultured Dehalococcoidales bacterium
GCCGTCCACAACAGCGTCGAGACCATCGTGGCTCTCTACAGGGCCGCCTACTAGGGCAACACAGTACTCCAGTCACTCAGGGGAGGCGCTCCGGCGCCTCCCCTTCTCGTGGTGGCAACAGTCGTTCCCGGTCCGCCAGGAGGCATGGGTTATGTCATGCACAGCGAGAGCCAGTCCAGGAGGGCTTCGTAGAACGCACCTCTCGCCTCCCGCTCGCGCCAAGGATAGTGTCCGCAGTTCTTCAGCTCGATGTACTCAAGCTGTGGAAGGTACGGCTGTAGCGTGGTCAAGGTCATGCGCCCGGGATGAGGGTCCCAGTCCCCGTGCAGCATCAGCACCGGCGCCGTGATGCCGGCGAATGTCGAGGGGTAGACGCCGCGCTTCTGGAGTCGGAGCATGTCTCTCCAGCTCTCATCGTGGCCTTTCCGGTCGTACTCCTCAGTCTCATCGACTTCATCCGCCGAAGAATCGTAGGAATACAGCGGCTCAAGGAGTCTCCCGTAGACGCAGAGTCTCACGTCGGGATCCATTGTCTCCCGGGAGACACGCCGCAGGCGACTGCCGAGCTGCGGAGTTGTCCGCGACGCTACGGTAGACTGGAGGTATTCCCGGGCCGCCGAGTCGAACGTCCCACATCCAACAAGGACGACGCAGCGCGCTGCGTCCGGATGTTGCGCCACGTAGGCCAGGGCGAGCATCGCACCCCATGAATGACCGATGACGGCAGGTCGCTCATCCGAGGTATATGCAGCGAATACATCATGCAGGTCATCGATATGGCGCTGGACAGTCAACGGCTCCTGTTCCCGCCTGCGCTGGAAGGGCTCCACAATGCGGAATGAGTCGCTCAACTCCCGCGCCACCGGCGCCATGTAGCCGGCAGCTCCCGGGCCGCCGTGCAGCAGGATGACCTGAGGTCCGAACTCACCGTAGGTGCGGACTATGAAAGGTGAAGGAACCGGGGCCTGCGGCATCGCGTGCCTCCATGCGTGTGCTTGGCGCCATGGTACAACAACGGGGCGCGGCGTTTCAGGCTGGACGACCACAACCTGTCGTCAGGGGCAGCCAGCCATGACCGCAGCCCATGCCGACGCCCTTACCGAGCTTTCCAGGCCGATGTCAGTCGGGTCGGAAGACATCCTCAATCCCGGTCTCGAATACGCGCGCGATAGTGAACGCCAGGGACAGCGACGGCACGTACCGCTCCTGCTCGAGCATGATAATGGTCTGCCGCGTGCATCCGCACTTGCCGGCCAGCTCGGTCTGCGTCAGGCCACGCTCTTCGCGCAGCTCACGCACGCTGTTGTGGATAGCCGCCCTAGCCATCACCGGGACCGGCTGTGTCGACAAGAAGCCTGGCCCCGGCGTGGACCAGAGACACCAGCGCCACTGTCCCGTACGCCACCAGGTGAAACCAGCCGGCCGGAGCAACTCCGGCGTCGCGGTACGCTTCCCACAGCACGATACTGGCGCTGAAGATGACCACCGAGACCACAACAAGCGTGACCTCCGAGGCCCGGCGCGCCACGAGGGCATCGCGCTCGTCCAGTTCGCCTTCACTGCGTCCCCGACGCGACCTCCACAGCGACCAGAAATAGGCAACGTAGCCCGGCAGGATGATGGCTGCCGCCGCCAGACGATAGCGGCCGAAGCTCGGGTCGGAGAACTTCTCCGGACCAACGTGCAGGAACATTGCCACGAGACCGCTGAGCACCATGGACCATATGAGGAGGGAGATAAGGGCCTGTCGGCGTGCAAGAGACATCGTGTCCTCCTGTGCGTACGGTTGATGTAAGAATAACTTTACATCAAGAACGGCACAATGTCAATCGTCCCATCAATGCACCGGCACAGCACATCGGGATTCGACATGCAGTCGTGCGCTGTTCCGGATATCTCAAGACTCAGGGCGCGGGCCGGCGCCTTGCATCGCCTCGAGCCACTGAAGCCCTTGTCCCGTCCTGGACCCTCGTGTTCATAGCGGCGGCCGACACCGCGCGACCGATGCGGGCCCGACGTGTCTCCGGCCGTTTGGCGCTGTACACCCAGTAGAGAACCTGGCGTCGATACGAAGCGGGGTACGCCTCCCAGTGACGCCGCGCTTCGGGAACAGCGTCAAGAGCATCGCGCAGGTCCCGGGGCTCAATCATGTCGTCGACCTTGTTGAGAGAGTCCCACGAACCATTCCCCCTGGCGAGGGCTACCACCTCAAGGCCCCGCGGCTGCATGAGGCCGGCCGCAGTGAGCCGTTCGACCCGCTCCTTGTTGACTCTGGACCATATACTTCGAGGCCTGCGCGGCGTGCAGAGGAGCATCGCACGCTCCTCATCAAGCTTCATCAGCTTGCTGTCTATCCAGCCGAAGCAGAGCAACTCCTCCACCACATCTCCATACTCCGGACGCAGTTTGGCTGTAATCCTCCGATAGGTAACAAGCCAGACACCGGCTGAGGAGAGGTGGTGCGCCATGAGCCACTCATGCAGCTCATGTCTGCTGCCAGCGTGGAAACGCTCCAGATTGTCGAGCTTCCGTGTCCCAGTCACTGTGCGCCTACCCCCGGAGTGATGCGAGATACGCAGGGACTCAGCCTATGCCACCTGGACCGCCGATGTGCTCAACAGGTGTCCAGACGCAACACAACTGCAGCCGTACGGAGGGGTGCCCTTCCTACGCCAGGGCACCCCTTCCTGAGAGACGAATGGCGTCTCTTGACTGCTACGAACCGGGTACTTCGCTCAGCGGGATTCCAAGTGCATCGGCCACACCCTTTCCGTATGCGGGATCGGCTTTCAGGCAGTTGCCGATGTGGCGAACCTTGACTTCCTTGGGAGCGTCGCCCATAGCACGACCGGTGTTCTCGCAGAGGACTTTCTGCTGTTCAGGACTCATCAAGCGGAACAATGCACGCGGCTGGGAATAGTAGTCGTCATCGTCCTCGCGAAAGTTCCAGTGGTCCGCGGCCCCTTCGAGCGCGAGCGGTGGCTCGCGGAATTCGGGCTGCTCCTGCCACTCGCCGTAGCTATTTGGCTCATAGGCAAGAGTGCCGCCGGAGTTGCCGTCCACCCGCATGAGGCCATCACGGTGGAACGTGTTCACCGGGCAGTGCGCGCGGTTGACGGGGATAAGGTGATGGTTGACCCCCAGACGATAGCGCTGCGCGTCAGCGTAGGAGAAGAGACGGCCCTGAAGCATCTTGTCGGGCGAGAATCCGATGCCCGGTACGATACTGGCGGGATTGAAGGCGGCCTGTTCCACCTCCGCGAAGAAGTTCTCAGGATTCCTGTTCAACTCCATCACTCCCACATCAATGAGCGGGTACTCCTTGTGCGGCCATACTTTGGTGAGGTCGAAAGGATTGAACGGGAAGTTGGCGGCCTCTTTCTCCGGCACGACCTGTATCTTCATGTCCCACCTGGGAAAATCACC
>CAZQML010000047.1:0-3901 GCA_964594245.1 uncultured Dehalococcoidales bacterium
GAGAGAGACAGGCGGCCACCGCACTCGCCCTCATGTTCGTGGGTATCCCGGTGTACCTCTATCACTGGCTCACCATCCGCCGCGAATTGGGGCGCGTACGAACGCAGGACAGCGCGGCTGATGGCTAGCTGTCAGGCGGACAATTGCCTCCGTGTGCCCGCCGATTCTGCGCCGCTGCCTGGCAGCCACTTGAGATTGAGGCAACCCCCGGTAAGTCGCGCGGGCTACCACAGCACGACCGTGGCGCCCTCGTCGAACGGATTAGTGCGCACTGCAAGCGAAAAGAGGTAGGGATAGTTGCTGCGGAGATGTTTCATGTAGTCCAGCCAGCGGTCAACGAGTTGCTTGTAGACGCGCTCGACATCGCCGGCGAGGTGACGGCGATCCGAATCCGGCAGACTTGCAGGCTCGCTCCGCGCGACCAACTCCTCGGTCAGGTGGAAGACGGCCATAAGCAGGTTCGAGAAGGACTCGTGCTCCAAGAGGTTGGGGTTCTCCAGGAGCCGCAGCATGAAGTCGGCCTTTGAGGCAAGGAATCCACGCAGGTCAACCACATCCAGCCTCTCATGGTCAATCCTGTAGGCGTAGCCTTTCAGTGACGCTTCCACCTGATCGAACTGCTCTTCCGTCCATAGCGTTGTGACCTGCAGGCGGTTTCTCACGGCCTCCAGCCCAGGGACCCATCCAGCCATATACCGCAGAAGGTCTGTTCCGACCTCGCTGAAGAAGGCGCCAATTACCATGTTCATCTTCTCGAGCCGCTGACGTCGCTCCCTCTGACTCAACAGTTCATGGATGATGAGCGTGACCATCAAGACCTCAATAAACACAAAGGCGATGTCTCCAACGAGGTACAGGAATATGTGGTGTACATCCCGGAATATTGCGTAGTGAATGACGTAGACCACGGTGGAAAGTACGACCAGTACGATGCCGAGCCGCAGTTGCCAGCTTGACCATAGCGCCTTCATGCCTGTTCTCCTGCCGGGAGCGGACCCAAAGAGTCCCTGCTCTCAGATGTTCTCCCTGTGGAATCTGCCTTCGTAGCGTGACCCCACAGCCTGAGCAAGTCTCGTGAAAACGAGTTGCACTACCCGGGCTCCCTGTTGCAGACGAAATCCGTGAGGATTGTGAACAACCAACAACGCCTCGGCGCGCCCCGAGTATCCCGGATCCCACACCGCCGAATAGACCGTTACACCGCATCGCAGCAGGGAAGAGCGCGGGTACGCGAGCGCCATGATGTCTTCGGGCAGATTGACCTGCTCGTTGTACACGATGTGGTAGGGGCCCGTGGGCAATTCCACCCAACCATTGTCCCACGAAAGATGTGTAGTGGCTGCGAGCGTGCGGTCGGCATTGTCGTATCCCATGGCGCCGCCACTCTCGAATCTCGAGACGCTACGAACCGTGAGGTCCACTCCGCATGACTGAATCTGCATCGTCTCGTCTCTGATTCCCTCCACGAGTGGCGGAACCGCATCGAGCATGCGGCGGATGTCGCGGTCCGTCAGCACAGTGTCTTTCATCGCATGGCCCGACCTGAGATGTGATGCATTGTATCGTATGAAAGGCGCCACAACACCGGCCTCCGCTGCCCGCGCTCGTGGAATCGCGAGTGGTATCGATACACGCAGCGCGAAGCGATGTATATAATACGCGCAGAGTCTGTTAGAGAAGTCAATGCGGCTATACGGGAACACGCCTAGACACATTATCGCCATTGTGGGAATGCCCGGCGCCGGCAAGTCAGTAGTCGCCGGTGTTCTTGAGGCAAAGGGCCTGCTGCGCATCCGCTTCGGTGACGTAACCGAGCAGGAGTTGGAGCGGCGCGGCCTTCCGGTCAACGAGGCGAACGAACGCTACGTCAGAGAAGACCTTCGGAACACGCACGGAATGGCGGCCTACGCGCTGCTCAACGTGCCGCGCATCGACGCCGCGCTGGAGACTTCCAGCGTTGTCGTGGACGGGCTGTACTCGTGGGAGGAGTTCGTACTGCTTGAGAAGCGATACGGCGAACGTCTCATCACCGTGGCGGTGGTAGCGTCGCCTCTCACGCGCCAGGAACGCCTGGCGTGCCGTCCGATACGGCCGTTGACCCCCGCAGAGGTGAATAGTCGCGACAAGGCAGAGATTGAGAAAATCAACAAGGGCGGCCCCATCGCCATGGCTGACATAACACTCGTCAACGAGGACTCGCTGGAGGCCCTGGAGAGGCAGGCGGGTATCGTTGCGGAGGGCCTCAAGTGAGTACCGTTGGGCGACCGGGGATAGATGAGTATTTCCTGAAGATTGCCTCTGTTGTGGCCGAGCGGTCGACATGCGTGCGGCACCATGTTGGGGCGGTCGCTGTCAGGGACAAGCATATCCTGACCACGGGCTACAACGGGGCGGCCGCAGGACTCAAGGACTGCCTCGAGTTGGGATGCCTGCGCGACGAACTCGGCATCGAGTCGGGAACGCGCCACGAGATATGCCGCGCCATCCATGCGGAACAGAACGTCATCATCCAGGCCGCGCTGCACGGGGTAAGCCTTGCCGGGGCGACCATCTATTGCACGCATTCCCCATGCGTTCTGTGCGCGAAGATGCTCGTGAACGCGCGAATCGCCAGATTCGTGACGTATGGCATGTACTCCGAGGAATCATTCCGGGAGATGTTTGAAGAAGCCGGCATCGAATTCGCTTTGTTGTCTGCGCCGCCAGTGGTGATAGGCTTGCTCCCCTGACTGGCCGCTGTTCCTCAGGTGGACTCTACTCTCTGCTGCGCGATATCCTGTCTCAGTTTGTCCTCAGGCGACAGAGGACGAACAGTCTCCTTGATGGCAGTTGCCCGGCGATGCTCGCTGGTGACGTTGTGGTGAGATACCGGCAGAGGATTGTGTCCTGGCAGCTCTAGGAGCCGGACTGCCGCGAATAGAAGACCGTGAGGACCAATGCATGAAGTCGAGAGGAATTCCAGAGCCGACGAACAAAGTGCTTAGATTCGGTGGCGTGGCGCTCAGCGCTGCGCTTGTTGGGGCAGGCATTGCCGCGCTTGCCGCGCTCATCGCTGCGCAGGCGATGAAGGGCAGGTCGACCGGTATCGGGGACCTGGTTGCAGTGGTTGTGAGCCTGCTAATCGGGTATCCAGTCGGCGTTGGCATCGGCACCATCCTGGTCAAGAAACTGCTTCGCTGGTCCGGCTCGGTGGCGTTCGGTGTAGTCGCGGCATTCCTCGGAGCGGGGCTCACGATGATTGCTGCGGAGCCGTTGCATCTGAACGTGAACACAAACGTGTTGATGAGTGTGTACTTCGGGGCTGTGGCAGTGTGTGCCGCTGCCGGATTTCTGTATCGGCGCTAGACGCTGCATACGGGTAATGAGGAAAGGCACCGCGTCAGAGCGGTGCCTTTCGGGTTGCGGCTATCCGGCTAAGCTATCCATGCCAGACGTAGTTGTACGTGTAGGTGCACTCGACAAACCCTGAGAACTGGACCTCTATCGCCACTGACTGGTAGTTCCCGCTCCCTTCTTGTAGAGGGGGCAGTTCGATGACTGTCGACTCGTCCATGGAGGAAGTGTCTCTGGTCAGAGTCTGGTCGAGTCTGTAGGAGAGGTTGCAGTGCAGAATGCCCCGATAGTATTTGAAGTCAGGGACCTCCGACTCGGATGGTAGGTCGACGTTACTGGAAAGCTTCAGTTCCATTCGAATGGGCTCGTCGGGCGCCAGACAGTCAGGAGGTGGTGTCCAGGAACCGGACGTAGAGTAGGTCGCGTACACCTCACCACCCGGAGCACCCGGACTGTTGTCCCTCACGACTGCGCGGACCGAGTAGGAGAAGTGGCCGTTATCGTGCTGCAGTGGCTGCACGTATTCCTCGTTCTCCGTATTGACGCCGCCGTAGTTCTGGACCACGTC
>CAZQML010000048.1:0-3674 GCA_964594245.1 uncultured Dehalococcoidales bacterium
TGTCCCTGAGGGCTCAAATGGGTTGGGAAGGAGGTGGTGCATACTGAGTTGAGTCCCGAAGCGAGGGCTTCTCGCCCGCTCTTCTCCGCATCCCCGACATTTGCCAGCCTTTGGCTTTCCGGATGGAGTGCAGAAAGAGCAGCAAGCGACCGGTCCGAACAGAGGGGGAGTATGAAGCCCCGGCCCCGGGCATGTGCCGTGCCGGCACGCAGGGGGATTCGCGAGGTCTAACTCGTGGGATTCCAGGCACGCACGATAAGGGCCAGGCCCGGTTACGAGGCGGGCCTCATATAAGTGCCTTGTAGTGGTTGGAATATAGACCCCCTGACCTCAAGGAAAGTCGAATCCGTGTCAGGGAGAAGTAACAGATAGACTAGTATCTATCAGGAGTGAGGATAATGACTAGAGGAAAATGGTTCGCACGTGCACTCCATGTGACCATCGCCGTTTCCTTCATCCTTGGCGCCCTGGTCGTCGCTCCTTCAGTCAGCGCCGACCCCGGCACATCCGAGTGGGAGAAACAGGGCACGCCGAACGATGACGACAAGGTCATACTTCCCGGCTCCGACATCATCGACTTCGATGTCACCGGCTCGGACGGCATGACCGTCTACGCCATCGGCACTTGGCAGGGCCAAACGCTGGAATGCCTCGGCCCCGACTACGGCTATGACGACCCGGACGCGGAGACCGACTACTGGAACTGGTCCGGACCTGACGACCTCTTCAGCGAATTTCAGATCGCCAAGTTCTGGAAGTCGACCGACGGCGGCATCACGTGGAGCGACAAGACGAGCAAGGTGCTCGGCGCCAAGAACCTGCCGGATGTGGGCGCAAGCACCACGGACGACTGGGACGACTTCATGTTCTTCACGGCAGTCTCCGCGGCGCCCGATGACCCCGAGTTCGTCGTCGTCGCCGGATGGACCTATGACGTCGCTGTCACGGTGGGCAACAGATTCATCCCTGTCGTGGTTGGCTCCAATGACGGCGCGAGCAAGTTCTACTACATGGGCTGCTCCACCGTAAGCGGCATGATCACCTGCGTGGACGTCTCCATGGAAGTCGATGACACGCACTGCATCGCTGTCGGCACCTGGGACTGGGAGAGTGAGTCGTGCGACAGGCAGACTCCTGCGGGCGCGTACGACAACGACTTGGGCAAGGTGTGGCGCTACGACGCCGGCGGCTACTGGTCGGCCTACTGGGTCGACACCAGCACCTACGGCACGGCGTGGGAGTACTGCGACGCCATCATCGACGTCGAGTTCTCACCGAACTTCGACGTTGACAACGCCCTTGTCGCCCTCTGCATCGACGAGGTCAACGACACCGATGTCGACTCGGCGGGCACCAACGACGGCGACTGGTCCAACGGATTTGCTGACGACGACAGCGTCTCCGGGGCCGACTACCTCGGCTACAAGCTTCAGGCGGCTACCTGGAACAGCATCGACGCCTGGAACGCCGAGGCGGAGTTCGACAGCTACCCGGTCGTCATCAGGAACGACGACTACGCCATCGTCAGCCCGCTCGAACCGGAACTCTCCGGCTCCTTCAGATGGGACGGCATCGGTCAGCTCGTCCGCCGCGCGGGTGACATCGACCTGCCGATGGACTACATGGGCGATGACAGCGGCGACCGCAAGGTCATGGTCCTGGTCAACGGCGTCGAGTTCAACATGTCCAGCAGCCCGGACGAGCGGATAGACGACGGCGGCTTCCTCTTCTGGGTCGAGAACACCAGTGTCTCCCTCGAGTTGCTCGACCATGAGGACAACCCCTACATCGCCTCCATCGACTACTACGGCAACATCGACATGGAGGGGAGGACCCTCGCAGGCCTCGCCTTCCCCGGCTCATGGCGCTACAACGAGATCATGGCGTGGTACGTCGGCGATGGCATCACCCCGTCCATCGACTGCTGCGAAGGAGTCCAGGTCCTGAGGACCGAGACGACCGACGTCTGCTGCCCCGACTGGGATTGGGCCTCCAAGCCACCCAGCGGCCAGTTCTGCGCCACGGTCATGATGACCCCCGATGGCGACTGGGCCTTCGCGGGCACCATGGGTGAGAGCTGGTTGTACAACGAACCGGGCTCTCACCAGGCCGGCTGGTGGTCTGACGAGAGCGCCTTCTCCATCAGCGGCCATTCTGGCGAGCTTGGCCAGTGCTGGAACCAGGAGTCGCTCATAGACACCGACATCGACTTTATCGCCGACGTCGCCCTCAACCCCGCCTGCGGCTATATCTTCCTGGCCACCATCAACCAGGACCGCTACGGGATGACTGCTGGCATGTACTACGACACGAACTTGCTTAAGGTCTGCGAGTGTGACAGCGTCTGGCGCAGTGAGGACGATGGCTCCACCTGGCTCCGCGTATGGCACCATGAACTCGACGGCGACCTGATGAACGTCGACAACGCCTTTGACTGGCCCAGTACCGGGAACGTGGAGTGGATGACCCTTGCTCTTGCCCCTGAGGAAGAGGACGAGGTCGAAACCATCTATCTCGGCGAGCTCGACACGCAGTTCGTCTGGTACGCCGACAGCTCCGGCCTCTGCAAGTGGACCGACCGCAACACCGGCCTGACCAACATCGCGGACATCGCGGTCCTCGATGAGTCCACCATCTACGTCGTCGACTTCAACGCCGACCTGGTCAAGTCCACCACCAACGCCCGTCACTGGTCCTCCATCGAGGAATCAGAGGTGGACGATGACTCCGGCGAGCTGGCCCATGACATCGCCGTCTGGGGCGACTGGGTCCTCTTGGGCGGCAACATGGGCACCGTCTCCTACTCCGACGACGGTGGCGACTCGTTCTCCGTCCTCGACGACATCGGCGACGGTGAGGTCCACGTCGCGTTCGATTCCTACTTCGACGACAACGGCTACGTCTACGCGGCGGTTGCGGATCCGGACCCGGACGTGGGCGACAACGGCATCTACCGCACCACGATAGATGACGCTGACTTCGAGGACATGGATGCCTGCAAGGAACTCGACTACTGGGGCATCGTCCTCTCCGACCCGGACGGCAACCCCAAGACGAGTGCATCCACCGGCGGCGTACTCTATGCTTCCTACAACTGCGGCTGGGCGATGGACGCCGGCAACGGCGGCACCTGCGCAGATAGCGGCGTTGCCCGCCTGCTCAACCCCGCCTCCAGCTCCTGCTGCGGCGCCATGTCCTGGGACTACCTCTGGGAGAGCCTCTATGCCAACGCCCAGTTCGTCAACCAGCCAACCGACCTCGAGATCTGCGGCTGCCTGACGGCCAACACCGATGCAACCCTCTGGGCCATCGATGTGCCATCGGACCCCTGGTGGAGTGATACCATGCTGCCGATACAGCCGTACTACTGGGGCGAGTGGAACGACTGCTACACGGACCTGGGTAACAGCAGCAACTTCGGCAGGCTGTGGAAGTTCACCGACTGCTTCGCTAAGGCCGGACCCGCCCTCCTCGGCGTCGAGGACGGAGCTACCATCCCGTCCGACCCGTGCGAGTGCGTCAACGAGGACTTCGTACTCGAGTGGGACCGCATCTGCGATGCCTGTGAGTACGACATCGAGATAGCTCTCGACGAGGCCTTCACTCACAAGGTCTGGACCACCAGCACCATCTGCGCGGTGGGCGGCTGGTCCAGCGCGGGCTGTGAGACGCAC
>CAZQML010000049.1:0-12479 GCA_964594245.1 uncultured Dehalococcoidales bacterium
CCCTCTGCACATAGCACCCGGTGGCGACCGTCAGGCTTTCCGGGTTGTGGCGCCGAACGGAGCGCAGCCATTGACGCACCTTCCGGTCGGCCTCTGCCGTGACGGTGCACGTGTTGATGACATAGACATCAGCCTTCTCACGCGGACTGACTACAGTGAAACCACGGGCCTCGAACTGTGCGGCCAGCGTTTCCGACTCGGCCTGATTGAGCTTGCAGCCAAGCGTGTGAACCGCAACCCGATACTTCGTATCTGTCTGCACGATGGGCGATTATAGTCATGGCCCGCCGGTCGAGCAAGACGCAGGCGTGTCTCCGACCGTGCGACACAGTCCCGCGTTGCCGTGGTCTCAAGGCCCTGTGATATAGTTGTGACGTTTGAACATGTCGATGTCAGGGGCCTGCAGCGACTCGCCGCCTTCACCACGTTGGGACGTCAACCCTCCAGCCCCCGGGGAGTACCTCAGCGCAGTCACGTATCCCCCGCTGGTTGCACAGCTGTTGTACAACCGCAACGTCGGCCCAGACCAGGTGCCCGCTTTCGTGGACCCCGACCTATTCACCACTCAAAGCCCCTTCGTCCTCCCCGGCATCAGCGAGGCAGTCGACCGCATCTACCGGGCAATCCGTGCAGGAGAGACAATAGGTGTCTATGGCGATTTCGACGTTGACGGAGTCACATCAACCGCGGTCATAATAGAGTCCCTGGAGATACTTGGCGCCCATACCGTCGCCCACATTCCCGACCGGTTCAAGGATAGCCACGGTCTGAAGGCATCCGGAGTCAAGGCCCTGCGAGACCAGGGCGCGAGCCTCGTAATAACTTGCGACTGCGGCATCTCCGACCTCGCGGAGGCGGACAAGTCCGCCGCCCTGGGAGTTGACCTCCTCGTTACCGACCACCATGCACCTCTCTCGGTCCTGCCACGGGCAGTGGCTGTCGTGAATGCGAAGCGCCGGGACAGCCGATACAGCTTCAAAGAGTTCGCAGGCGTCGGAATCGCGTTCAAGCTCATGCAGGCCCTGTTCTACGGCGACTCGCGGGCCGGGCTCCTCGACGAACTACTTGAGCTCGTGGCGCTCGGCACCGTGGCGGACATGGTCTCACTCACCGGTGAGAACAGGCAGTTCGTCCAGAAGGGGCTCAAGGTGCTGAACTCAAGCAAGAGGCCCGGCGTTCAGGCACTAATCCGCGTGTCGGGGCTCATACCCGGCTCCATCAGCTCCGGCGACATCTCGTGGGCGCTGGGACCAAGAATCAATGCGGCAGGAAGACTTGATGATGCCAACATGAGCCTGCGATT
Organism: uncultured Dehalococcoidales bacterium; assembly: GCA_964594245.1. GTDB lineage: Bacteria > Chloroflexota > Dehalococcoidia > GIF9 > AB-539-J10 > SKVJ01. The sequence continues at coordinate 1,304 of CAZQML010000049.1, forward strand.
GCTCATGACAGCCTCGGACGAGGAGGCGGAGTCTCTCGCCGCAGAGCTTGATGACACGAACAATGAGCGCCAGAAGCTCACCGCCGAGGTCTATCAGAGCGTCCGGGAACAGCTGGAGGGCCAACCAGAAGCGCCCCTCCTCATGGTTGCGGACGAGCGCTACCCGGAGGGAGTAATCGGTCTTGTCGCGGGCAGAATCTCCAAGGAGCGCTACAGGCCAACGGTTGTCGTCACCGCAGGAGAGGACATCTCTCGCGGCAGCTCACGTAGCATACCGGAGTTCGACATGGCATCAGCGCTGGAAGCATGTGGAGACCTGCTGATCAGCTTCGGCGGCCATCCCATGGCCGCGGGATTTGCTCTCAAGACGGAGAATCTACCCTGCCTTGAGGCGCGCCTGATTGAGCTCGCACAGGAGCGGCTCTCCGGAGTGGAACTCGGACCACGCATTCGAATCGACGCGGAGGTTCGACTCAAGCAACTCGGCGGCGATACGTACAAACTGATGACTGAGCTGGAGCCATTCGGCCAGGACAACCCTCAGCCCTGTTTCGTCAGCCGCGGAGTCGAGGTCATCGAATGCCGCAGCCTCAAGAACCACGAGAGATGGATGAGTCTCAGGCTACGTCAGGACGAGGTGATGTGGGAGGCAGTCGATTTCAGAACTCTGCGGCGCCCGGAGGACGTGCCGGGCCTCATCGACGTGGTATTCACACCCCGCCCGCGTCGATGGAACGGCGAGGAAGTCCTGCAGGCAAACGTGCAGGATTTCGCGCCTTCGACCCTCTAGCGTGCCCCTCTACTCGCCCCGCTGAGAGGCAAGGTACCCACGCCATTTCACGACGAGAATCGGCAGGCACGCAAGAATAACACCCAGGCTGATGAGCTGGCCCTGCTGCAACCCCACTGCGTATACCTCGTTCACCCTCCAGAAGCGGATCACGAAGTCACCTGCTGAATAGAGCATAACGTACGTAAGGAACGAGGAACCGTCAGGCTTCGGTCGCTTCCGCAGCCAGAAGACAACGGCAAAGACGACCAGATTCCACACTAAGAAGTAGAGTTGTGTCGGGTGCACGGGAACTCCGGGCAGGGAGCAGAACGAATTGGGGTGGTCGTAGATCACAGCCCACGGAACCGATGTCGGCCCCCCATGGCAGCAGCCATTGATGAAGCAACCCACCCTGCCGATGGCCTGCCCCAGAGGCGCACCGAGGGCAACTGCGTCGCCCAGCCGAGCCATGCTTGACCACGGGATGTGATGAGCCTTTGTGTAGAAGAACGCACCGAGCGGCGCGCCGATTATCGCTCCATAGAGGCCAAGTCCCGCGAAGTTAAGCAGATCAATCGGCTGGCCGGGGTGAGTCACGAGGTAGTCAACCACATGCACCGCCCGCGACATGACCAGCCCCCCAACAACCCCCCACAGGAACACGCCGTACAACTGCTCTTCGGAGATGCCCGTTCGCCGGGCTTCAAGCACTGCCACAACGAGTACCGTCAGGACGGCAAGCGCGACCATCACCCCGTACCAGCGAACCTCCAGGTCCCCTATCGCAAACGCTACCGGGTCGATATCGATGATGTTCATCGCAGTACGCGGCCACCCCTCCTGCCCAGGAGACTCGCCGGGACAACAGCCACGCATTATCCTAGCACACGACAGGCAGCAGGCCACATCCACCCACTTCTTCGAGGGAAGGCAATCTCCCTTTCGCCTCTACACCCACCTCCATCGAGTCGGTTGGGACAGGCGCCACAAGGCTTCCGTAGCGACGCTGAGGGCCGTCCAGCTACAGGGAGCGACTCGACACCGAAGTTGACGGTGAACGCGCGGCGCGCTATGCTAAATGAAAACCTTTTTCATTTAGCAGCAATGAGGACTGCGGACGCCGAGCCGGGAATACTGAACAAGCTGCGTGCCAGGGGCTACAAACTGACCCCTCAGCGACGCGCGGTCGTACGGGCTCTCGCCACATCGCACAGACACATGACACCGGCGCAGGTCCACGCCGCAGCGCAGAAGGAGATAGATGACGTCGGGCTCGTCACGGTCTACCGAACCATCAGGACGCTTGCCGACCTGGACATCGTCTGCGAGATATCAACAGACGGGTATCAGCGAAGCTATCTCCTGCGGAAACCGCTTGAGCATCATCACCACCTCGTATGCTCGAGCTGCGGCTGTGTAGTTGACTTCGTGAGCAGTGATGTCGAACGGCTCCAGAGCCGCCTTGCGCGCGAGACGGGGTTCAGGATAGACGGTCACATCGTGGAGTTTGTCGGCTGTTGCGCGCAGTGCAGGAACTCGGTCCACTCGCCGGAAGCAGTTCGTAGGAAGAGGGACATCACATGAACCCTGCGACGACAAGACTACCGAAGCTGTGCTGCTTCCGGGGACCTGGACAACCCTGCCACACCCGTCACGCCTGTGCGACACTCCTGCTTGCCGCTGCACTTGCTGTCTGCCTGCTTGCCTCCACCGCAGGCTGCAACAGGCCACGGGTCGAAGAGACGGACACGATCAAGGTAATCGCGACGATTCTGCCGCTTGCGGACTTTGTGCAGCAGGTCGGGGGCGACAGGATCGATGTCACGGTCATGGTCCCACCCGGCGCAAGTCCACACGTCCACGAGCCAACACCGGGCCAGATGATTGACGTGAGCAATGCGGACGTCTATGTGAAGGTGGGTTCCGGCATCGAATTCGAGATTGCGTGGCTGGACAAGCTCGTCGAGCAGAACCGGGATATGCACATCATCGACTGCTCGCAGGGAATCGCCATCGTAGGAGGGGACCCCCACATCTGGAACTCGCCGGCCAACGCATCGAAGATGGTGGAGAATATCCGCGACGGGCTTGCCGCCATCGACCCCACAAACGCAGACCGGTACGGACAGAACTGCGAGGACTACAGAAGCCAACTCGCCGGACTGGACAGCTATCTGCGCGAACGCTTCGATGGGGCCACCGAACGCCATTTCATGATGTATCACCCCTCGTTCGGTTATCTGGCAAGTCAGTATGACCTCACGCAGATCGCGGTTGAGTACGAGGGCAAGGCCCCCACCCCACAGGTACTGCGGGACTGCGTAGACCTCGCGCGGATTCACAGCCTGGACTACATATTCGTCGGCTCGCAGATGTCACCTTTCGAGGCCGAGAGCGTCGCCGAGGCAATCGGCGCTGAGACCATTCTGATAGACCCTCTGCCCGCCGACTACGTAGCGAACATGAGAAGCGTAGCGGACGCAATCGCCCGGGAACTTGAGTAAGCGGGAGGCAAACTTCCCGAAAGAAGGACAAGAACGCACGTGTCACGAAGTACAAAGGCGAAAGACACTCATAGCGCGACGGAGCCGGCGGAAGTCGTGAAGCTCCGCGAAGTCACGGTCGAGTACGACGGCGTCATCGCGCTGGAAAGCGTGAACCTCAGCGTACAGGAGAACGACTTCTTCGGTATCATCGGCCCCAACGGCGGTGGAAAGAGCACGCTGCTCAAGGTCATCCTTGGACTCGTGAGCCCGCAGCAGGGCGAGGTAGCGGTCTGGGGACAGCCACCGCTGACGAGTCCCCGACGGGTCGGCTATGTGCCGCAACACAGTACGTTCGACCGGGATTTCCCGATTACGGTTTGGAACGTCGTGCTGATGGGACTTCTCTCCCGCGCTCATATGTTCCGGGCCTACGATGAGCACGACAAACAGAAGGCCCGGGAGGCCCTCAGGACGGTTGGCATAACCGACCTGCGAAAGCGCCCCATTGGCAGCCTCTCAGGTGGACAGCAGCAGCGGGCATTCATCGCTCGAGCTCTGGTACGCGACCCTTCTCTCCTGCTGCTTGATGAACCCATGGCAAACGTGGACTCGGGCACCCAGGAGGAGCTGTACGAACTCCTCTCCGAGTTGAGCCACCGGATGGCCATCATGATGGTCTCCCATGACCTCTCGGCAATATCGGCCTACGTCGACAAGATTGCGTGCCTCAACCGGCGTCTGTACTACCACGGCTCGAAAGAGATACCTGCCGAGGATGTCGAGGCTGCATACGGTTGCCCCATCGAACTTCTCGCACACGGAATGCCGCACAGGGTCCTGAGGAGGCACGGCTGATGCTTTCCGTCCTCAACTATGATTTCATGCAGAACGCCCTGGCCGCGGGGATACTCGCAGGCATCGCCTGCGGGATGGTTGGCACATACGTCGTAGTCAAGCGGATGGTGTTCATCAGTGGAGGCGTCTCCCACGCCACATTCGGGGGAATCGGCCTCGCCTACTTGCTCGGTTTCAACCCTATCCTGGGTGCGCTTCTGTTCGCGGTCACAGCCGCCCTCGGCATGGGCGTCATCACACGCAAGACGAAGCTGTCGGAAGACACAGGCATCGGCGTGCTCTGGGCAACGGGCATGGCACTGGGTGTCATCTTCGTCGGCCTGTCGTCCGGCTATGCGCCGGACCTCTTCAGCTACCTGTTCGGCAATATCCTGACTGTCCAGAGAGCGGAGCTGCTCATGATGCTCGTCCTGGACGGCATCATCATCGCTACCGTACTGGCCTTCTACAAGGAGTTGCTGGCAGTGTGCTTCGACGAGGAATTCGCCAGAGTGGAAGGTGTCCCCACGGCCAAGCTCCAGATGGTGCTGCTTGGCCTCATAGCTCTCACCATAGTGGCGGTAATCAGGGTTGTGGGAATCGTACTGGTCATCGCCCTCCTGACCATCCCACCAGCAATCGCACGACAATACACGAAAAGCCTCTCGAGCATGATGCGCCTTGCCGTGGCAGTGAGCATCGGCCTCTCCGTGTGCGGAATCGCCCTGTCCTATCTGCTCAACCTTGCATCGGGGGCAACGATAATACTGCTCGGCAGCGTCTCGCTCCTGACCGTGCTTCTAGCGAGAAGGGTGCGTGCCAGGCGGGCTTCAGGAAACACAGGTTAGCCGCGGCGACAGGGCAGCGACGCGGCACTCAACCGGCATTCCGCGAGCTGGAGGCGAGGGACTCGAGCAGCGCGATTGCACCTTCCTTGTCGAGAGGTTCGTTGTTGTTGCCGCACTTGGGTGACTGGATACAGCTCGGGCAACCTTCAAGGCAAGGGCACCCACTCACAAGACGAAGAGTCGCCTGCCACAGGCGCTCAATGGCTTCGAAGCCCATCTCCGCTATGCCAACGCCACCGGGGTAGGCGTCATACACGAAGACCTGCGGCGCGCCGGCCTCCACCCCGTACGGCAAGGACACACCGCCGATGTCGCTCCGGTCACAGAGGGCAAAGAGTGGAAGCACGCCTATGATAGCGTGCTCGCATGCATGCAGGCCTCCATGCAGGCTCGCCCTGGACTCCGCGACCCTGACGTTTGCCTCCGGGGGAATATCGAACCAGAATGCCCGCGTCTGGAAAGTGGTCTCCGGCAGGTCGAGGGGCTCTTCGCCGAGATACTCCTCGGTGAACTGCCGCCTCTTCTTGTAGGCGACAACATGAGTCGTCACTTCGACGTCCCCCAATCGCACCCGCGCTCCTCCACACCACTTCTCCCTGCTGACCGACGTCGCCCTGATGTCGACCAACTCCCGCGCCTGCGTGTAGTAGTCGAGGCTGACGGGCTCGGCCCACGCGGTCCGGGCGCCGGTGTCGAGCTGGACCACACGGTACGTTTCGCCCTGATGCAGGTACACCGCGCCCGGATGCAACTGGGACAACGCCACCGCGCCGTCGACGGTCTCAAGCAGCATCGCGCGCGAGCTGTCCATCAGCTGGAAAGATGACCCCGTGGCCCGAATGTTCACGCGCTGTGCGGGGTACGAGAGGTTCGGAGCGGGATACAGCTTGCCATTCCGCATTCGGACCAGCCCACGCTCCACCATCCGGTCGAGCAGACCCGGCGCGGTTTCCGATATCTCAGCTAGCTCTCCAGCCGCCAGAGGCCTCTCCCAGGCAGCACATAACAAATGTGGCTCGAGGACGTACGGGTTGTTCGGGTTGAGCAGCGCCTGCTCGAAACGCCGGGAGAAGAAGAACTGCGGGTTCCGCATCAGGTACTGGTCCAGCGGATTGTTCTGCGCCACCAGGATGCTGAGAGACGGGTTTTCACTTCTTCCGCTACGACCCGCTTGCTGCCATGCGCTCGCAACATTGCCCGGGTACCCGGCAAGGACAGTTGCGTCGAGGTCTCCAATATCGATTCCCAGCTCAAGTGCACTCGTTGTCACCAGTCCATCCAGCTCCCCTTCGGAGAAGCGCCGCTCAATCTCACGCCTGTCCTCGGCAAGGTATCCGGCCCGGTACGGACTGATGCGCCCTGCCAGTTCAGCCGGCAGTCGCTCACGCGCGTAGAGGTAGATCAACTCGGCGACCCTGCGCGTCCTGGCGAAGACAAGGCTCCGCAAGCCCCGGGCGGCAAGACTGCAAAGCATGGAACTGGCCTCGCTATTCTGGCTGCGACGCACGCCGGTCGCGGGATTCACGACGGCGGGATTCCAGAATGCGAAGTATTTCTCCCCGTGCGGCCCGTCGCCACCCTCCACGAGGTCGAACTCTACACCGCACAGCCGCCCTGCATGCTCCTGCGCGTTCGCAATTGTGGCCGAGCAGCACACGAAGGAAGGAGTCGAGCCGTACATGGCGCAGAGTCGTCTGAGCCTCCTGATGAGGTTCGCCACGTGAGAGCCGAGCACGCCGCGATAGACGTGCGCCTCGTCCAGGACAACGTAGCGCAGGCCATGCAGGAATCTCGACCACAACGCGTGATTCGGGAGTATTCCAACGTGCAGCATGTCGGGGTTCGTGAGCAGAATGCGGGCGCGCTTGCGGACTCCCCCTCTCATCTCTTGAGACGTATCGCCATCGAATGTCTCGATACACGAGGCAGGAACAAGCGCCGGGCTGGCAAGAGTACGAAGACTCCGCAACTGGTCCTGCGCGAGGGCCTTCATGGGGAATATGTAGAGTGCGGTTGCGTACTGGTCCTGCAACACCGCTTGCAGAGTAGGAAGTTGATAGCAGAGGCTCTTGCCGCTGGCGCTCGGGGCATTCACCACCACGTTGCGACCTTCTCTCAGCAGGTCCACCGCGTGCGCCTGGTGCCGGTAGAGCTGGGAGATTCCGGCGCTGCTAAGCCGTCTCGCAAGCGCAGGCGCCAGGTCACTCTGCAGCCGGCCATACACCGGCTCGGAGCAAGGGATGCGCTCAACATGGACGAGTTCTCCCTCGTAGTCGGGGGCCGTCAGCAGTTGGTGCAGGAACGCCGATGGGTGCATCAGGCTGCTAGAGAACCGGAAAGACCTCGACCCGGGAATCGATGAGTTCGACCTCGGGGTAGTTCTGCACTACGAACCTGATAACAGCGTCCACTGTCTCCTGCGCATGGTCGGCACGGTTGCTCACAGATGCAATCCCGATAGTCGACATCTGCCAGAGTCCAAGTCCGTCCACTTCCGCCGCAGACACGCGAAACCGGTTCTGCAGCCGGGCCGTTATCGAGTGGATGACCTGCCGCTTCCCTTTGAGAGAATGGTTCTCCGGCAATCGGATGGTGAGCGTGCAGACTGCGACGTTCATTCCTGCGGCGCCTCCGCAAGGCAGCGCGTCATTCCGCAAAGACTATTCGTCGAGGCCCTCAACGTTCGTGCCAAACGGTCTGCTCGCTATCTCGTCCTTGTCCGCCAGAATCAACTCGGCAGCTATGCCGGCCGCGTCCATCATAATCTCACGGCAGCTAAGAGCGTGCTCGCGGCACAGCCAGTCGTCCTGCCACTTCCGCGTCAGCTCCCTGCATAGTGTCTCGCCATACTTGGCTGCTATCCGGTTCGGAATCTGGTTGAAGATGCGGTAGAGTCCGGGACGACCGTAGAGCTGCTCCTTGGACTTCTGTGCCGCTTCCTTGATGTCGCCATCAGGAAGAGCTGTCCGTCCGTGCACGGCACTCACCGCCAGCACCGCTCCGTTGATGGCGCCGCAGGTGCCACCATAGAGACCAACCCCTCCCCCGAAACCGGTGGCCAGTCGCAATGCCTCGTGAGGAAGCCCGATGTCTATCTCAGACAGGACCGCCTCGAACACGGTTTCAGAACAGTTGTAGCCGAGGGAGAAGTTCTTCCTGGCCCGTTGCCGCACCCGCTCAATCGTCTCCTCAGTGCTCAATATCCACCTCCAGGGGACTGTGCAACGTATAATAGGGCACGGGACAGGTGAGTTCAAACATGACGTACTCGGTAGAATGGCGCGGCGACGGTCTGAGTATTCTGGACCAGAGCAGGCTTCCATTCGAGGAGCGCTATGACCTGCTTCGGTCGGTTGAGGAAGTAGCGTCCGCGATACGCGAAATGAGAGTACGCGGCGCGCCCGCCATAGGCGTGGCTGCAGCGTACGGCGTGGTTCTCTCCGCCCTGAACTCAGAGACACTGGCTGCCACAAGACAGACGGAGAAGATCGAGTGCGACATCGAATCGCTGGCTGCCACAAGGCCCACTGCCGTCAACCTCTTCGCCGCACTGCACCGCATGCGGCACGCGCTGCACAGCGTACGTAACAAGAGCATCGTCGAGTCCCTCCTGGTTGAAGCCACGCAAATACACAGGGAGGAAATAGAATCATCGGCCTCCATCAGCATGCACGGCGCGAGTCTCATCCCGGACGGAGCCGTGGTGCTGACTCACTGCAACGCAGGCATGATTGCGACTGCCGCGCACGGCACGGCCCTCGGTGTTGTCGCCGAGGCGCACAGAGCAGGCAGAGTCCAGAGAGTCTTTGCCACGGAGACACGTCCCCTCCTCCAGGGCGCCCGCCTGACCGTATGGGAACTGGTAAGAGAGGGGGTGCCGACCACATTGATTACCGACTCGATGGTCGGGCATGTCATGAAGCATGAAGGAATCGACTGCGTCGTGGTAGGCGCAGACCGCATCGCTGCCAACGGCGACGTGGCGAACAAGATCGGCACGTACGCTATCGCGGTGCTGGCGAAAGCCCATGGAGTGCCGTTCTACGTTGCTGCTCCATTCAGCACAATCGACATGAGCATTGCAGGTGGAGATGAGATTCCCATCGAGTTTCGGAGTCCCGACGAGGTGACGTCGCTCGCCGGACAACCGGTAGCCGCATCCGGCGCGGACGTGTTCAACCCCGCATTCGATGTGACTCCGCACGACCTTGTTTCTGCCATCATAACCGAGCGGGGTATAATGAAGGCGCCTTACTCAACATGCCTGCGGAACACTGCCAGCGAGTCCGGCGAAAGGAGGAGGTGAAGTGGCCATCTACGAGTACTTCTGCCCCAAATGCAAGCAAGTCTTTCAGTTGCAGCGTCCTATGTCCGAGTATGACAAGCCCGCGCCATGCCCGGGATGCAGCGCCGAATCACAGCGCCTCATCTCCAGTTTCGCCTCCAAGATTGACTACAACCTCCAGGTGCCGGGAAAAGAGCCATTCAGACAACTCGACTAGGACAAGGACCGGAAAGATATGGACCTGTCACCATTGGCCCGTGAACGGCTGGCGCGGATTGGACAGCTATCTGACGCAGAGCAGCAGAAGCTGCAACGGGACAGGGAGCTTGAGGGCGTCCTTTCCTCTTACTTCACCGGCGGCTCAGACGCAGAGAAGCTCTGGCAAGGCACAAAAGCCCTGTCAGATACGCACGGTCCAGGCATTGTGCGCGAGGCACAGGAGAAGATTATCGGCACGCTTCGCCTCCAGACGAGCGACGATGACTTCTCGAAACGCAAGGCGGCCATCCTGGCGCTGGAGACCTTAAAGGGGTCTGATCGGTATTCCGCTATCGAGCTGATACTCGGGTCCATCGATGCTCTGCGACAGCGCTACGGAGAGGTCATCCGCCAGGCACTCGACCAACTCCGAGGACAGATGGAAGACCAGATGCGCGGGGCCGCGGAGCAAGCCCGGAGGCAGGGGATGCTTGTCGACACGGAAGGCACCATCGAGGCCAGCATCAAGGCGGCACCCGAGTGGCAGGAGTTCATGTCGCGCCACGATACGTCCAGCCAGCAGACTCTTCACGACTACGTCGACCGCCTCAAGGCTCTGCTCTAGACGGGAGGATACTCTGAGGTATCACGCAGTCATTCTGGCCGCCGGACAGGGCTCCCGTCTCGGAGCGCTGTCCACACACAAGCCCAAGTGCCTGCTGCCTCTCGGTTCAGAGACGATTATCGACCGCCAGTTGCGACTGCTGCAGGACGTTGGCGTCTCAACCGTGACGATGGTTGTCGGCTACCGGAGAGACACCATCGCCGCACATCTGGGCGAGCGTGTGCGAATGGTCGTCAACGACCGGTACGAGACGAGCAGCAACATCGTATCGCTGCGGAAGACCTGCGACTTGCTCGGCGAGAACACGCTCATCCTCAACAGCGACATCGTCTACGAACGTGGAATCCTCAATGCGGTTATGGCCTCCACCAGTCCCTGGGCCTGCGCCGTCGACAGTGCTCGATGCAGGAGTGGCCATATCCGCATGGTCATCGAGGGAGGACGCCCAACCGACACCGGCGCCCATATCCCTCCAGAGGATTCACAGGCAGCGTTTCTCGGCGTTGGACTGGTGAGGAGCGCGGGCATAGACGCCTTCAGGGAAGCGACCGAGAGCTGCGTTCGACAGAGTCCGCAGCTCGGGTGGTCGAAGGCGTTCCTCAAGGTTGCGACAGCCGGCCACGACGTGGACCTGTGTGAGTACTCCGGCCCCTGGTTCGACATCAACTCGGTGGCGACGTACCGCAAGGTCTGCGACTACGTTGCACGGGAAGCAACGGCAGACACCGGGGCAGCCGGCTAGAGTTCGTTCTCAATCCCCTGTCGAACCGTCACAGTTGCCCGCACGACCGCCGCAGTGAGGGAGCCAAGGGCGAACACCGACAGCCAAACGAGTCGCGCGTTGAAGACAAGGCCGAGTATCTCGAATTCCCCGGTGAAGGCATCGAAGAGGCTGGTGGCCAACACTTGCGGCAGATAGATCAGTCCGCGGGTGATGAGCACGACCTGCGCAACGCGTCGCAAGGTCCTGAGCAAGGAGTCCGAGCGGCGCGAACCGGAGGCATGGTCGCCACACCTAACACCCCGTTCCCAGGCAACGGCGCGCACCATCGGCACGTGAGCCACACCAAGCGAGGAGCCGAGCACCGCCCCCAGACCTGCCACCAGCACGTGTGTCCCTCCAAGCCC
>CAZQML010000050.1:0-16627 GCA_964594245.1 uncultured Dehalococcoidales bacterium
GGCAGGGCACACGGTCAACGTGTACGACATTGTGCCCGATTCAGTGAAGGAACTTGCTGGCAAGGGAGCGGTGGCGTGCAGCAGCAACAGGGAAGTGGCGAGCAAGTCGGACATCGTTATCGTCATGGTGCCCGACACGCCGGATGTTGAGGCAGCGCTCTTCGGAAAGGACGGTGTTGTCGAGGGCATCAGGTCTGGCTCGATTCTCGTCGACATGAGTTCCATTTCTCCGATTGCGACAAAGGAGTTTGCGAAGAAGCTCGCGGAGATGGGAGTCGAGATGCTGGACGCGCCCGTGTCGGGCGGGCAGGTCGGTGCCGAGAAAGCGATACTCTCAATTATGGTTGGTGGCAAGCAGGAGGTCTTCGACCAGATCAAGCCCTACTTCGAGCTGATGGGTAAGAACATCGTTCTTATCGGTGACAACGGTGCGGGACAGACCTGCAAGGTAGCGAATCAGATAGCCGTGGCGGTAACGATTGCGGCGACTGCTGAGGCACTCACATTCGCTTCGAAGGCCGGTGCCGACCCCGCCAAGGTCAGAGAGGCGTTGATGGGAGGCCTTGCCGGGAGCCGAATCATGGAGTTGCTGGGCGACCGCATGATCAAGCGGACCTTTCAGCCCGGATTCCGTATCAGACTGCACCAGAAGGATTTGAACCTGGCTTTGCAGTCGGCCCGGAGCCTTCACATGAGCATCCCAAGCACGGCGACGGCGCAGGAGATGTTCAATGCTGTGGCGGCACGGGGCGGCATAGACCTTGATCACTCGGCCATGGTTCAGGCCCTTGAGGGATTGGCGAACCACACGGTAACCTAGCGAAGCCAGCCAAAGAGAAACCGCTGGAGGCAGAAACTAGACACTTCGGGCGCGCTCCATGCGCGTCCGCAGCTTGTTCATGAGGGGGCACCCGAGGTAGCCGGGCTTGTCGGCCATGTACTTTCTGTCGGGGTCGCCGGCTGAGGAGCGGAGGCAGCGCCAACACTGCATCCTTTCAGGCGTGAACAGTTTCGCCTGATTCTGTTCACGCACCAGTGAGCACAGGGACTCCGCCGCCTCTCTTGTCAGATCTTCCATGAACACCCCCGCACCACCTGCTTCTGACTTCAGCGTAGCCACTGGTCGTGCGTGTTGTCAAGCCGACAGGAGAAGTGTCATCGCAGTCTGAAGTCCCGCCGCTGGACATGGCTTCGAAGGTAGCCGCGCGATGCGGATGACTCATCGCGTGGTACAGCGAAGAACGCGGTGTGGATGACCTCACTGCGGAAAGCGATGGCTGACCCGACTATGCTTTCCCCTGTATAGCGGTAGTCATAGCCGCGTCCGACAGACTTGTAGCGCTTTTCCTCTGTGGAGGAAGCGGCGAGAAGAAATCCCTTCGCGAGCTCGCTGGCCGCACGTGTGGTGGGCTTCAGGTCTGTCAGCAGCGCATCCATGACATAGCTGCGCACAAGCTTTGTGTGCAGGATTGCGTACACATCTGAGCGAGACACGAGGTCGAAGCCGAGGACACTGTCGCCGGCGGCGGCCAGCAGCCCACGCTGTCCCGGTTGGAGGGGGAACTGGAATAGGAGCGCGTCCAGGTCAGACGTGCGTGCCTGGAAGACGTCGCGCATCGCCCCGGTCTCCGAGTGCACGCCTGCGTCGGCAGCCATGCGTTGGACTCCAGCCCATACCTCGCCCTGGTCTGCTCTGAATGTCCTTTCGCGCGCAAGAGACGCGCTTACCGTCCGCTGCGTAGCCCTGCGCATTCGAGGCGGAGCGACAGACTGAGATTCCTGGAAACTGGACGAAACGTATGACCACCGCCCCTGCTCGGTGCAGCTCACGGGAATGATGGTCTCGGTGTGTGCGCCCACCAGTATGGTCGTGTTCAGGATGCGGTTCTGCTTCGCTCCGGCAAGCTCCTCGCCGTCAAGAAGCAGAACCGGGGTACTGCCCCCGTTGCGCACTCTAAGGTCTCCCACAACGCCGGCGGCGGTCACCTCTGAGACGGCAAGGGTGCCGCTGTCCAGCGCCACCTTGAGTGCCACATACTCCAGCCGAGGATTCGCGGGGGCGAACAGCGGAAAGACAGCTACTCCCTGAGTCTCCTGCGGCTCTCCCAAGTCGATACTCATGAGGTGCTTGGCAACAACTTCGTACATCTTCGTTTCCTCCCTTCTATCTTGACGCAGGCTAACAGAGGGTTGTGACATCTAGGCTGTCACAACATATCCGTCCATCTGCGTTCCTGTCGGGAGTCCCTAGCCGCGGCTGACTCCAAGACTATCTGAGTAGTGTGGCGTGGGGGCAGCCGCGCTGCCGGGCGTGGCCAGGTCGTTGGGAAGAGGCATGGCACTTCGTGCGATTCAGTCTGGAAACCTCTTGACAAGCGCGATTCGGCGACGATACCTTCGCTAGGAGGGGGTTTGGGAAGACGTGGAACGGAGGCCACCATGACGCAACGATTTGCCATCTCTGTCGCCTGGGATGACTATGGGCATCCGATAGGAAGCGTGCCTGCGTTGGACGACTGCACGGCGACAGGAAGAGACATGGAGGAGATGCTCGACCGGCTGGAGGAGGAGGTGAAGGTCCAACTCATTGGCAGGGGGGAGGAGACAGGCGGCGACATTGAGCTGGTCGGCTATGATATCTGGATGATTTGACGCAGGACAGCAACAGGCTGTCAGGTAACGGGGGGCGTGGTCTCAGGCCGCGACCCCCGTGTCATGTGTTGCTCAGAGCTCTCCGAGTATGAGTTCATCGAGCGAGCGCTTCGGCACGTGATGTACGCCCTTCTCGTCGTTCCAGTAGCGGATGTCGCCATCAGGCCCTACGGGGTCAAGCACGATTGTCTCGTTGGGCTTGCCCAGCGCAACAACGAGCAAGAGCTCGTAGCGCTCGGAGATGTTCAGCCTTTCGACCAGCTCCTTCTTCTTGAATGCTCCGATCAGGCATCCTCCCAGCCCGCGCTCGGTGGCGCCCAGCAGGATTGACGTCCCGGCGACCACGTGGTCATAGTTGAACACCTTGCCTATCTCCCTGTCGCCCAGGATGACGACGTAGGCGGATGGCCGCTCGCCCTCCGAGGGCCCCGGCCATTCGGGCATGAGCGCTGCCCAGCGGAGGTGCTCAAATATCTCGGCGTTCTTCTCCGGACGGTTGCAGAGGAGGAATTTCGCCGCCTGCTGGTTCCAAGGAGACTGCGAGACCCTGGCCAGGTCAACAAGCTCACGAAGTGTGGAGGTGTCTATCGGGGAGTCCTGCTGGAAGCGGCGGTAGCTGCGGGTCTTCAGTATGAGTTCGCGCACGTCCATGGCTGCCTCCTGTTGCGGTGCCGCCCGTGCAGGCACGGCGTTCTTGACATGCCGATGACCTCTGCGACAGGGGCAAATCGGCAGTGTGCTGTGAAGTGGCTACTCACGACGGGCCTGTTCGACGGCGACATGCGAGGGGGCTGTGCCTGCCCAGGCCACCTCGTGCTTGACCTCCTGGAGGGTGCGTAGCCAGATCTTGGTCATTGTGCCCCTGAGTTGCTCGCGTTCCTCATCAGTCAGTACGGACATGATGTTGTGGAACGTCTCCCTCTTGAGGGAGAGCTGGTATGCGTCACGTCCCTTAGCGGTCATCGCAACGCGCACGGTGTTCTTCTTGTGCAGGTCCCTGAACCGCCGGATGAGTCCGTCCTTCTCCATGCGGTCGAGTAGGGCCGAAATCGTGTGGGGTTCCCGCAGAAGCCACTGGGAGATCTCCGTCGGAGTCGCGTTGCTGTCTCGTATCTGCAGCACAAGCAATACTGCGGCGCGCATCATGCTGAGGTCGTGCTTGCCCAGTTCTCTGCTGCGCGCCAGGCTGACGGCATGCCCGGTCTGATTGATGAGTGCCATGAGATTGTAGTCATCGTCGTTGTTGATGGGGTCAAGTCTGTAGTCGTAGACCTGGCCGGCATCTTCGATCATGTGATGTCCTCCTGAGATGCAGCGTGCCGACGCTGACTATTTCATTCTATCATGTGTGCGAAGTGACGGGGGAAGGCACGAAGCTAATAACGCAGAGTGCGCAGCGCATATGTCCTGTGCGATGTCCTTCCACCGATGTGTTCCTGGAAGGGAATAATATCGTATGCGATTCTGTCAACGAAATGCCGCGTAGGCAGTCGTCATGACTGCGTTCCAGCTGTCCAGGGAGAAAGTCGACCAGAGGACTTGACAAAGCGCGGCGGCCTATTCATACTGTGCCTGTCGTATACGAAACGCATTCTCTCGGAGCGCCTGAGCAGGCTGAATTGAGAGGCGAGTGTCGCAAACGACAAACCGCACCTTAGAAGCCCTCAGGTTCGCAGAAGCAGGAGAGACGGCGGCGGTACCTTTTTCGACTTGCTCACCTCCTTTCGCCTGTCGACAACACCTCCCTGACCCTGCTTCGCTGTTCTCTCTCCTTCTTACCCATACGGGCCCCGGCACCTAGCCCTCCTCCGGGGCCCGACCTCTTCTCCTTACCTGCTTGTCCCGGCTCTGCCTCGCGGCGCATACTCTGTTGCTGAATACTCGCAGGTGCATAGTCCAGGGGCAGGCCATGGCGCACTTCCACCGGTGGTTCTGTGTGATGCCATATGAACGCTGAGCTGCCCCCGTCATCATACGACGGAGTCGCAGAGGTCTATGACCTCTACTGGGGGACGACAAGTCTCCTGTGGCTGCGGACATTTGGACTACTGGTCCTGCCACGTATTGTGCAAGGCGCGCGCATCCTGGACCTGTGCTGTGGCACATGCCGTCTGGCAGGTGAGCTCTCGCGCAGGGGATTCACGCTTGTGGGACTCGATGGCTCCCGGGAGATGCTTCGTCAAGGGAGGATGAATGCTCCCGGCGTTCCGCTAATCGAGGCTGACGCCCGCAGGTTCGGTATGCGCCCGAGCTTTGATGCCGCCCTCTCCACGTTCGACAGTCTCAATCATATCCTGACTCTCGATGAGCTGCAGTCGGCATTTCGTTGCGTTCATGATTGCCTTCGGCCGGGTGGCCTCTTCTTCTTCGATCTGAACACCGAGCTCGGGTACCTGAAGCACTGGAACGACCTCAGTGAGTTAGTGGGAGACGACCACACGATGAAGGTGACGGCGTCATGTGACAGGAGAAGGAGACTGGGCCTGTTCAAGGCAACCATAGAGCAACGAGCCGGCGGTCAGGTCGAGACGGTAGAACTCCGGCAGCGCTGTCATGCCTCCGGCGACGTTATCTCGGCGCTTGAAGCCGAGGGCTTTGTGGGTATCGAAACGTTTGGACTTGAGCAGGAAGCGATTGTGCCAGGGTCCCTGGACTCCGCCGAGCGAGCATTCTACCTGTGTAGAAGGCCCGCCGCAGCCGCTGGATCCTCTCGTCCCTCGACGAGGGGAGCGTCGAAGAACGCCTGAGCGTGTCAGCCTCTCTGCGGCTTCACAAGCAGAAGCGGCACCTTCGCGCTGTGGAGCACGCGGTCGGCGACGCTGCCGAGGAAGAGCCGGCTGAACCCCGTGTACCCGTGTGTGGTCATTGCGATGAGGTTGATGTCGAGCAGATCGGCCGTCTCCAGCAACATGATGGTCGTGTCTCCAACGGCGACCCTCGTCTCGACGTGTCGGTCGCCGTGCCTGAACTTCGCTGCGACTTCCTCCAGGTAGCGCGAGGCTTGCCCGTGGAGTTCCTCGAGCTCGGAATGGCTGTAGCCGACTCTCTTGGCAATGATTGGACCTGCCGCGTAGCGCGTAGAGGGGATGACGTGCGCCAGGAAGAGCGTGCCCGAACCGCTGTCCCAGACAGGTTCGAGAATGGACTCAACGTAGGGCAAGACATCCCTGCTGGCACGTGAACCGTCGAGTGGGACGAGAACACGGGTTAGAAGTCCGCCCGCCCCGGCGTGAGAGGGGGAGGCTTCCCGCGCGAGAAGGACCGGCTTGCTTGTCTCACGTATGACTTTGTCGGCGGTCCTTCCGACCGTCCAGTGGCCGTTGCTCGTCTGACTGTGTGGGGCCGCCGCGATAAGGCCTATGTCAGCCTGTGCGGCGAAATCGACAATCTCGCGGCTTGGTTTTCCCTCCAGTGCGACTCCCCGGACGTCAACGTCATGGTAGCCGAGCCGCGCCCGCATGTCGTCCGCCAGCGCTGTGACGTACTGGATGTGTATGTCCTGCTGGCTATGCAGAGATGGCGGGAAAACGTGGAGGAGGGTCACGTTCGCGCTGAGGCGGTGGCTCAGTTCCTCAACGTAGGGGAGTACTGCCTCGGATTGATCGCAGCCATCGATGGGAGCAAGTATCCTCGCAATCATACTCCACCTCTCTCTCCCTGCACTGTGAGGCCAGTGAAGCGGGATCTCCCGGAGATGAGTCCAGACATCCGGCCGGGAGCCATCGCACTCACCCTATCTCGATTGTAGCACCGGGGTGATGATGGCAAAGGTGTAATAGACGGCTCTGGACGGTATGCGGTACGCCGCGCCTGCGGGCACTTGAAAGATGAGGAGTGCTGCGCGAAAAAAGACGCCCCGGGTGGCCTGGCTCTTTGGTTCTGCGGAGACCGTCTCAGGCTTCAGCCCATCCTCTGCCGTGGTCCTGAGAACCACAGCTTCTCACAGCGTCCGCCCAGCGGGTCTCCGATGCACCTTGGCTTGGTCGCCCGGGACAGGTTAAATTAGAGCAGATTTCGGATGTTCTGTCAAGGCGCCGCCTGTCTGTGGAATACGGGAAAATCGTCGCATATGACGAGTATTGTTCGTGAACAGGACTTGCGTCGCGATGGGGATGTGCTACGATAGGCGGCAGTTGGAGGCTGCTCTTCGTCCTCGCCGAGGGACGAAGACCTTCGCGTCTCCCCGCCTGGGGCGAAGGTAGAAGGGAAACTCAGTACGGTCAAGAAGGGTCGTTGACCCCGAAGGTGATTTCGGGGACGGAGAGCAGCCGTTGGCATCACTCTTGACCCTCCGATATCTGGTACCTCTCTTGCCGCGACTTGCGCCCGTTTCTGACTGACGGCCGTTTGCGACGGGACATGATGTGCAGCCAGTCCACGAACGGAGGTCGAGTCGATGGGACGCGGGCCGTACTGATTCAGGCCGTTGTCCTTCCGGCGATGTTCAACGGGGAAGCATGATTCCTCGGGGGTCGATGGCCCCTCGGATGAGGCTCAGCTCGTCGTTGGTGGGCAATGGGGTCTCGGGGACCGAGGCAGGGACGTAGTCGTGTGTGTAGCCTGTGCTTGCCAACACTTCGTCCACGCTGATGCCGGGATGCACTGACCTCAGCCTCGCGAGCCCGGTCTCCTCATCGAACCCGAACACTGCCTTGTCAGTCAGTATCATGATGGGACCACCTCCGCGCAAGCCGAGGCGCTCGCGGCTGCCAGGCCCGTCCAGGAATCCTGCTCCTGAGACGAAGTCCACCTTGTCCACGAAGTTGCGCCTCTCGTGTGGAATGATGACTATCTCGCGCCCGAAGAGAGAGAAGTGGCCGGGCTGGTTGATGGGTCCTACGAGCCGTACCTTCGGCTGGTGGTATGGGCCGATGGCGACCGTGTTGCAGTTCCCGTGCTTGTCCACCTGGGCCGCTGAGCCGAAGCCCATGTCTATCTCGTGCCGGGCGGCGACGTAGGACATGCTAAGGCTGTTGTTGAACGCCTCCGAGGGCCACTCTCCAAGAGCGGTGCCGAACTCGCTCTCCATACTCGTGGGCGCCTTGCTCACGTCCGGGTTCATCACCCAGCCCGCGACGAGCATCCACGAGTTCGGCGCGTGAGTATGTTGTGCGAGGGACATGGCGACGATGGGAATCCGGGTGAGCATGAGGATAGTCTGTGGGCCGGTGGACATGCCCAGGAACCATAGCTCGTTGTCGCGAAGCTCCCGCGCGATGGCTGCGACCATCACCTCGTAGACACTCGGCTTCGGCTGCATCACAGATAGCCGCCCACCTGGCGGAGCCTTGCGAGCCTCGCGGCCCCGATGAGGTTGATGTATTCCTCGTGTGAGGCAACGCCGTACGCATAGGTCTGGAGGTAGCTCCGGAAGGTCTCGGGGGCCCGCCCGACCTGCGCATAGTGCGCCAGGTGCTCTCTGTCTTGGTCGTACACGTGGAGACACGAGAACGGGTGAGCGCCGTAGGGCGCTTCCACGATGGCCGTGGTCCTAAACCGCGGGATGAGGTTGAGATATGGGACCTGCTTGACACGCTCGTGTGGCACGATCTGTTCCACGGTGACGATGAGGTTGCGGGTCGTTCGCGAGGCGGTCAGGTCGAGGTCCTCTGGAAGCTGTCGATGTGGGAAGAAGAGGACGTTTCCGTACTTGTCTCCCATCGGCGCATGGATGATGACCCACTCCGGCTCGGCCGCCGAGACCGCATGGTACATTCCGCTGCCGAAGGGGTCGACAATCTCCTTGATGTCCGTGTTGACCTTCGGCAGGTCTGTGCCGACCATCTCTCGAGTCGTGAAGAAAGGCATACCTCGTGCGCTGCAGGCAAAGCGCTCGAAGGCGACCGGCTCACTGTATTCTGCCAGCTCGATCTCGCCGTTCTGGACGGCGCGGCGGAAGCACGGGGCCGTACCGAATTCCTCGAGACCCATGTAGGAGAACTCGAGACGTCTTACGCGGCCGGCACCGATTAGAACGTCGACATCGCTCGCGCTCACGTGGCTGACGATTGTCAGGTCCTTCGTCCCCTGGCGCAGCAGCTCGTACACGAAGGCCATGGGGTGGTTGTGGACTGCCATGCCGCCGAGGTGGATGCGGCTCCCGCTCTTGATGAGTCCTGCTGCCTCTGAGAGGCTTCGTAGCTTGACGTTGAGTTCGTTCATGGAGGGAGCAGCTATTCTATGGCCCCGGTGAGTCGCGGTCAAGGGCGGATTCAACCTGGTATCCAGATGCTCTTCGCGGCGACGACCTCGACCCTGCCCGGCAACATGGGTTCGCTCTCCGACTTCGTGTGGAAGACCAGCCCCTTGTAGCCGACGAGGTAGCGGAACGACTTGTGGAAAAGGCCTCCGGATGCGACGACCACGAGTGGCTTCTCACACCGCGATACGATGGCAAGGAAGCCGACAGGGTCCATGTCGACAATAGCCCCCGAGGCCTTCGTGGCCTGGGCGATTGCCGCCGCTGCAACTGCTCCTGATGCGTATGCCATTGCGTCCTCCTGACCTGCTGCTCCAGTGCACCCGCGAGGGGGATTTCAAGAACAGCACGTCCCGGCGAGTCCTCTCATGCCGGATGGCGCTATACTATGTCGCTTCCGGGGACGATGGCAAGGAAGAAGGTCGACAGCAGAATGAGCACGGGCAATGACTCGGACGACTCCTCCTTCCCCGGAACGGAGGGTGCCTTCGGAGGAACGAGGGAATCTGCAACTCTCCCATGCTTCCAGTGTGGCGTGTGTTGCAGCGTCTACCAGGTGCGTATTGACACCGCGGAGGCGCGCGCGATTGCGGAGCAGATGGGGATGGAGTTGTTCGAATGGGCAGGCATGTACTGCGATCCCCGCTGGCGCGGGACCCAGAGCCACCTCATCCGTCATGATAGAGGCGCGTGCGTGTTCCTCGAGCGGAGCAGGGGCAGCAAAGTCGCGCTATGTGGCATTTATGATGTCCGTCCTTCCTCCTGTCGCAACTGGGCCTCAGGAGTCGACAAGCCCGAGTGCAGGGAGGGGCTGCGGCGCCACTGGCGTATCGGGGTGAGTCCGGAGGGGCAACTGGATGGCACACCCAAGGCACTCGCAAAGTTCAGAGAGCTTGTGCGGATGCTGCAGCAGCCCAACCCCTAGGGACACGACTGCGAGACATCACGGATGGCCTTCCTGTATTTGGAGGGATTTCCCGGGCAGTGCTAAGATGCTCGCGGGCGATCGACGGATGCGCAGGAAGGACGTCTGCCCGCGCTTTCGGTCTCTTGCTCCGCAAACCGTCGCCGTATCGGGAGAACGTGCTCTGACTTCGAAGAAGACATATCGCTGCGAGGACCAGGACCAGTCAGTCTGGTTTCTGCTGGAGCAGACACGAAATGCAATCTTCAAGGCGCGCGCCCTGGAGTTGGAGCAATATGGTATCTCCCCGGTCCAGGCAGGGGTCATGTTCGTCATCCATATGTTGGGCGGCACGTCCCGGCCCGCGGAGATTGCCCGGTGGCTCGTGAGAGAACCACACTCGATCTCTGGTTTGCTCACTCGGATGGAAAGGGACGGTCTGCTGCGGCGGGAGTCCGACTCTGAGCGCAAGAACGCGGTGGCTATTGTGCTCACGGACAAAGGGAGGGACATCTGCAACAAGACCTTCCGGCGCGAGTCGGTGAAACAGGTATTCTCGGGCCTCTCTAATGAGGAGCGGGAGCAGCTTCAGTACTCGCTCATCAAGCTACGCGACCGGGCTCTGAAGGACCGCGGAGTGCGGAACACACCTCCATTCCCGACGGCCGACTAGTAGGCCGATTCCGACATTCCGGGCGGGAGTTGGACTGGTTGTCTGTCTGAGACGCTGTGGTCCTGTGATTGTAGGCTTCCGTGTCAGGCTGGACGGCTCGCCCTCGTATTGCTAGACTGCTGGATAGCGGCCGATGAATGGGCAGGAAGGCTTTCATGCGCGCGGCTTGCTGGTTTCTCGACGCGGTTCGACTTAAAGGCGGTAACTATGGGTTCGAAGAAGACATATCGATGCGATGAAGTAGACGCGGCCTGGCTGCTACTGGAGCAAACAAGGAACGCGATCTTCAAGGCGCGCGAGCTGGAACTCGAGCAGCATGGGATATCCCTGGTTCAAGCGGCCGTCATGTTCGTCATCCATGCGTCGGGGGGTAAGGCCCGGCCTGCGGAGATTGCCCGGTGGCTGGTGAGGGAGCCCCACTCAGTATCTGGGTTGCTTACTCGGATGCAGAAAGCCGGCCTGCTTCAGCGGGAGCCCGACCCTGAGCGCAAGAACGCGGTGTCAATCGCACTGACGCCCGAAGGACGGGAAATCTGCAACAAGACCTTCCGGCGCGAGTCTGTGAGGCAGGTATTCGCCGACCTCTCCGATGAGGAACGGAAGGAACTCATGGGTTCTCTCATCAGGTTGCGTGACAGGGCTCTGAAAGACCGCAGGGTGCGGAACAAGCCTCCTTTCCCAACGGTTGATTGGCTGAGCCGGGACAGAGGGCCGGAGTAGCAGCTGCACCGAGTGCGTCCGGGCGCACAGAATTCCCACTCAAGGCTGGACATCTCCGCATCGGCGCCAACGCCTCTGCCATGCAGGACGGCGTGGCAGCCGTGTCACCACTGCCGGTACGGGCGAGCCGCCAGCTTTCTTTCGGCGGCTTGAGCTGTGGTCGCGTTGGCGCGAGTTGGCCCTGGTCCATTGCCACAAGCATGGTGCCCGGGATGCCGGGTGGTATGGAGAGAGGGAGACCGCGCACATCACCCCCTGCAAGCGCAAGCCTCCGGCGTTTGTGTTGGAGCGGGCCCTGCCGCCTACGCGTTCTGCTCGCCCTCTCCGGGCTGGCTGAAGTCAGGATTGCAGGGTATCGGCTGGGGCCCGGGGCTGGTGTCGCCGGACTCCTTGCCGGCGACAGGGAGCTGCGGAGGCTTGCTTGCCTGTGATGGAGCGGATGCGAATTCGTCGCGGGCCATCGCGATGAACACGGTGCTTACGATGCCGAGCAGCGTGGAGATCGGGAAGATGGCGCATATCGCTCCTGCAAGCGCGAGTCCCCAGCGCCTGCGCTGCACCGCGCTGATGCCGCCCAATAGGGCGACGATGCCGGTAGCCAGCAGGACTGCCGTGACAGCCCCTGTGTAGAGCAAAGCTATTTTGAAAGGCGCCATCACGGGCAGACTCAGGCTGATGCCCAGAGCCGCCGCGATGTTGAACGTGCCGCCTACGATGGCGAGGATACCGCCGACTGTTGCCTTCCAGGTCTTCTGCATGGTGTCACCTCCGGGAAGTCTTGCACGCTAGTCGAACTCGTCCTTCCCAAGGACGATGAAGACTATCGCCAGTATGCCGAGGATTCCTATCTGTGGAGGGAAGATGGCGCAGATGGCGCCGGCCAGCGCCATGGGCCAGACCCTGCGTCGAATCGCGTACGTGCCTCCTACGATGGCCATCGCGCCGAGGATGAGCAGCGGAGTTGCGATACCGCCCACAAACGGGAACGGAATCAGGCACAGCATGCCAGGCACTCCGGCAGCCGCCAGTATGCCACTCAGTACCCCGCCGAACAGGACGAGAACCAGGCCGGCCGCGACGCTGAGTGAGCCGGCGACGATGCTCAGCACGCCGCTGGTGACCGGCTTCCAGGTCTTCTGCATCTCCATTTCTCCTTCCCGGTCCCTGTGGATTGCCACACTCTCTGCTGCACAGGGTCGAATGGTGGTCGACCGGTCAGACGTGCCCGAACTCATCGTGCGAAAGCGCAACAAAGACTATCGACGGAATACCGAGTAGGGTCTGCAGCGGGAACAGAGCACAGATGCCGCCGGCGAGGGCGAGTCCCCAGCGCTTGCGTTGAAGCGCGCTGATTCCGCCGAGGAGGGCGATGATTCCCAGAATGATGAGCGGGACGCCGATTCCGCCAATCAGCGGAAGGGGTACTATGTGTGCAATCCTTGGGAGCCCCGCGATGTTGAGTCCACCGGCCACCGCTCCGCCGAGCATTACGGTCGCGACCCCGGACACGAGATGCAGTCCTCCCGCAACAATCTCAAGGACACCCGCCGTCGTGGCTTTCCACGTCTTCATATCTGCACCTCGCTCGCCTGCGGCAAACTCTACTGCGATGACACGGAGGGTGTCAATTTGGCGCGGCCTGCCCGGTGCGAACCCGCGACGACTTCGTCACACGCAAAGAGGGAGTAGCCCGGGGCTTCGTCGTGTCCTGATACGCCGGCAGGGAGAACGCAACGTCAGCCGCCCTAATAGCCGCGCTTCTTGTCCACGATGCCGCTGAGTCTCTCCCCTTTGACGTAGCGCTCAAGGTTCCGCACGAAAAGGTCTCGTACCAGCGCCGGATACTCCATGATGTGGCCGGCGACGTGCGGGCTGTATATGAGGTTGGGGAGACCCCACAGCGGACTGTTTCGGGGCAACGGCTCCTCTTCAAAAACGTCAAGGGCGGCGCCTGCTATCCGGCCTTGCTTCAGCGCCACAGCCAACGCCGACTCGTCCACGACGGATCCCCGCCCGACGTTGACCAGGAAGGCATCCTTTCTCATGGCATTGAACTGCTGCGGTCCGATGAGGTGGTGCGTCTCCGGTGTGCTGGGAAGTGTGACGACGACGAAGTCGCTCTGGGCCAGGAGTTGGTCAAGGCTCGCCATCGGGAGCATGAGGTCCGCCCAGCGGGCCTTTCCCGGCTTCGTCAGAGAGCGTCGCGTACCTATGACCCACATGTCGAGGGCCTTTGCCACCCGGGCTGTCCTGCGGCCGATGTTGCCGAAGCCGATGATTCCCATCGTCTTGCCCCGGAGGGACATGACGCTGAATTGCTCCCAGAGCCGTGACTCCTTCTGGCGGTAGCTTTCGCGAATCTTCTTCGCATGGGCCAGGCACATGAGTATGGCGAATTCCGCAGGAGCGAAGCTGTGCACGCCTGCGACGTTCGTGAGAATGACCGGGCTGGCGCGGAACTCGTCGGTGAGCACCTCTTCCACTCCCGCGCGCATCATCTGCACCCACTTCAGCCGCGGTGACCTGGGGAAGAGCCTGGCGGGCATACGCATGCCCGCGTAGACCTCCGCCTCCGCAAGCAGTCTGTCCAGCAGTTGCTTTGCCTCGGTGTCTCCTTTGTACTCTGCGTCAAGGAGCTTGCCAACGTGCGCGACGTTGATGCGTGAGTCAATAGCGGCGATGCGCGGTAGCATCTCCTCGCAGATCTGGTCGTTCACGAGCACGTTGATGGGTTCCATAGCGCGTTCTCCTTTGCCGCGTGCGACAGTTTCACGCCAGTCTATGGGTTCAAAGTCGGGCGTGTCAAAGAGATGGTCCTTGCGGCTTGGGCTTGCGGCACCATCGAGCCGAGAGGATGTGGAGTCTACGGGGTGAAGGCGGGTACGGTAAACGAGAACACGCTTCCTTTGCCGGGGGTGCTCTCGACGTGTACCTGTCCACCGTGAGCCTCTACGATCTGCTTGACGATGGCGAGTCCTATGCCCGAGCCCGACCTGCTTCGCTCTCGGGAGCGGTCAGCCTTGTAGAAGTGCTCGAAGACATGGGGCAGGTCCTCGGGGGCGATTCCGGCACCCGTGTCTTGTACTGACACGTTCAGGAAGCCGGGCGGCCCGGAAGATACTGCTACCTCAATGCCACCGTCTCGAGGCGTGTGGCGAAGCGCGTTCTCGACAAGGTTGAAAAGCACCTGCCGCACACGTCCCGGGTCTATGTTGGCTTGGGGAAGGTGGGCCTCGGTCTTGAAGACCAGCTCAACTCTGTGTGCTCCTGCAGGTTTTGAGTATGAGTCGAGTGTGGAGGAGACAAGCTCCGGCATGTCGGTGGGCTCACGATGGAGGCTCAGTTGACCTGCTTCCGCGAGGGACAGGTCCCGCAGGTCCGTTATGAGGCGCGCGAGCATCACGGCTTCTTCGTGTACCGGTGCTACAGTGTCGGCGGTTGGAGTAACCACTCCATCGCGCCATGCCTCAAGGTTGCCCTGGATGATGCTGAGAGGGGTACGCAGCTCGTGCACCACGTCGGCCAGCAGTTGCTTGCGTCCACGCTCTTTCAACTCGAGTTGAGCGGCCATGCTGTTGAAGGTGGCAGCCAGCTCTCCCAGCTCATCGTCCGTCTCGACCTTCACCCGTTGTGCGAAGTCACCGTCACGTATGCGTTGTGCCGACCACTTCAGCGAGTTGATGGGCCCCGTGATGAGACGGCTGAAGAGAAACGCGAGCAGGACGGCAACCAGCGCCGCGATGACGGCGGCCTGCCAGAGGGAATCTCGAAGGGCGTCGAGATAGGCCTGTTCGCCCGTTCCGGGAATGGTGATTGCGAGACTGTCCTGACCGTTTCCCGCGCTGCCGGCCTCCTCCATCCTACAGGAGCGCTCGCAGTACGCGCAGAACTCTCGTTCCGCTATCTCGTCGAACCAGAGCGCAACAATAAGCACTGCGACCAGCGAGACAAGTATGAACAGAAGGCTAAGCTTAAGCCCCAGACTTCGCATTTCCACCTGGCTCCAGCTTGTATCCCACGCCGCGCACGGTCATAAGCGGTGTTGGTGAGTCGGGCTCAATCTCCAGCAATTTTTGCCTGATGTTCTTGATGTGCGCGTCAATCGTCCGCTCGTAGCCCTCAAAGTCGATGCCGAAGACACGGTCGAGCAACAGTGCTCTGGAGAACACCCTGCCGGGATTTCGCGCAAGGAACTCAATGATGGCGAACTCACGGGATGTCAGCGGCAGCGCTTTGCCACGGTATGTTGCCTCGTGACGCGGCGCGTCGACGAGCAATGTTCCCATCTCTATGGGTCGCATATCCTGAGAGGCGGTATCGCGACGGCGCAGCACGGCCTTGACGCGAGCGACCACTTCCCTGGGGCTGAAGGGCTTGGTGACATAGTCGTCAGCACCGATCTCCAGCCCCACGATTCTGTCCGCCTCCTCGTCGCGGGCCGTCAGCATGATGATGGGAACGTTCGATGACTTTCGCAGGGACCTGCACAACTCTAGGCCGTCCATGCCCGGGAGATTCAGGTCGAGCAGCACGAGAGCCGGGTTGCGGCGCTCGATTTCCTGTAGGGCCACGCCCCCATCCTGCACGCACGCAACCTCGTAGCCCGCTTGCTCAAGGTAGACGCGAAGGAGGTCGCAGACCTTGGGTTCATCATCGACGAGCAGGACCATACCTATTCCCATGTCTTCTGCGTTCTCCAGTCTTTGAAAGTCCACGATAGCACATTCCTCTTCGTGCAGCGTTTCGCAGTCGCCGCCATCCCCGTTACCGGACAGAGGTGGCAAGACGAGGAGGGGAAGGCCTCGTCCCAATTGCAGCACCCCTGTTGCAGACAGCTCAGTCAAGGTCTCGTCGTGTACGTGAAGCTCCTGGCAAGAAGTGTCGACAGGCAGAAGGAGTATTCCCATCCTGTTCGGCCTGAACAGACAGGCTGATTCGTGCTTCAGCCTGAGGAAAGGATATCGTCGACCTGTGCGGAGAATATGAAGTGCAAATGCCGATTGTGTGAATGAAGGCAGCAATCCCTCCAGGCTATGCCGGGAGGGAGCAGATGGGAGAGTATCTTCGAGACAATCACAGATTCGGCCATGGGGAGCCGCAGGTTGCTGTTGGGTCCTTGGCTCCGCAGGAGCGATTTGCCACATCCCTATTCAGGTAATCGGAATACTCGTTCGGTCCGACTACGCCGCATGAGGAGCATGTTTGGCCGACACTCTCACCGGGTGCAACCTCCACAACCTCCGCTACCTGGGGTTGTGGCTGCAGCAGCGCTGCTGCAATTCCGTCCGCCCCCACCGCTACCCGAGCCGTCACATACTCCGCTACCTGATATGCAGGCGCCCGAACCATCACACTCACCGGTCCCTGATGCGCAGTCGCCCGAACCATCACACTCACCGGTCCCTGATGCGCAGTCACCCGAACCTTGACACTGACCGGTCCCTGATGCGCAGTCGCCCGAACCATCACACTCACCGGT
>CAZQML010000051.1:0-5215 GCA_964594245.1 uncultured Dehalococcoidales bacterium
CCGACAAGAAGAACATCGAACCGTGGATGGTGTGACGCGTTCAGAGTGGCGTTACAGGCCATCGCAGGCCAGTCGAGCATGCAGGGGCAGCAATTCAGACGTATTGCCGACCTCCGTGTCCACCCCCAGGGGTCAGGGCCAGGGGGTGGTTCCGACGTAGGGGCACGTTGCACGTGCCCGGTGGACGTGGGACAGTTCGAATGCACGGGCGGACCTCCGTGTCCACCCGCAGTGGTGTAGTGGGTTGGTTTCGGGTGCAGGGGCGGGCATGCCCGGCCCGTCGCCTTACGGCCACACAACGTTGTGAAGGCCAACGCAGCCCTGAACGACACACTATCCTGGGGGCACGTGCAACGTGCCCCTACAACGGACCACCACCCAACCCCAACGGGCAGGCATGGGAGCCTGCGCCTACGTGACGCGGAACGTTCATCCTGCCGGCAACGCACCCTGCGCGAACCAGACGAATGCCGTTTCCATTCACATCCTCTTCGCTAGCTATGTTGTTGTCCGGCGAAAATGTCCGCTTAAGCGGTCAGCGATCGTGTCCCCTTCGCCTGGTGACGGCAGGGACGTGGGGTACCCATGGTGGCAGGGCATGGCCGCGGTTCGTGATGTAGGGGTCGTTCGCGAACGACCCGGCGGCTGTCCAGGACCACAGTTGCAGTCCAAATCCAACCGTCGAAACCTTCCGGCCAACGCAAACATCGTCCCTGCCCGATGGCGCCAACCCTGTGCGACACACAGTCACCGGGCGCTTCTCGAAGCGCCCCTACACGGAAACGTAACATCTCCTCCCCTGCGACGGGCGACGCATGCATCTCCTCTACGTCTGTAATTGGGCCCGCGGTCACCTGCCTCTCCTGCATGCGGACATTTTCGCTGAACACTTAGAGCGGACAGAATCGTAGACTTTCTACAGGTTCGCCCGGGTTCGTTGACACCATCCGTGTGGCCTAGTACGATGGCAGACGGTACTCGCGAGAGAGGAGAACGGTAGACAATGTCAGACTCCGAGCATCTGCAGGCACTCCGGGAAGCTATCATCAACATGGACTTCGAGGGCATCGTCGTTGCCGCGCAGGGGGCGATGGATGCGGGAGTTGACCCGAGAATAGCCATCACCGAGGGGATGGTCCCGGGCATGGTTGTCGTCGGCGAGAAGTTCGAGGAGGGAGAGTTCTTCCTCTCGGAGCTGGTAGTCGCCGGCGAGGTTATGAAGGATGGTATCAAGGTCATCGAGCCCTACATCACAGGAGAGGCCGAGGCTGCTGCGAAAGCCATAGTGGCGACCGTCGAGGGCGACTACCACGACATCGGCAAGAACATACTTACGACCCTGCTTACCGTACAGGGCTTCGATGTCGTCGATCTCGGCATGGACGTGTCCGCCTCGAAGATAGTCGAAGCTGTGCGGGAGCAACACCCTGATGTGCTGGGTCTTTCGGCGCTCCTCAGCACAACGATGTTGCGAATGGGCGACGTGATTGCGGCGCTCAAGACGGCCGGACTGAGAGACGATGTGAAGGTAATAGTGGGCGGGACTCCTGTGACCCCCGCCTTCGCGGACAGCATCGGTGCAGACCACTGCGCCGCCAATGCGGTGGAGGGAGTACACAAGTGCGTGGAATGGATCACCAGCGCTAAGGGGGGAAACTAGGATGTCGGAGATGACGAGGCGAGAGCGTATCCTGACGGCGAGCCGCAAGGAGATGGCGGACCGTTTGCCGTTCTTTCATAACTGGCGTCACTCCCAGCAGGGCATGGCCGAAAGGGAATGTCGCAACCGCGGGATGGGCATCAGCTGGGCCAGGCCGGGCTACACGATGACGATGCACGGCGTGGAGATGATTGAGACCCAGGAAGTCACGTCGGGAGAACAGACAATACGCCGGACCTACAGGACACCTGTTGGGAGCATCTCCCTCGTGGAGAAGCGGGCAACGGGGGTGGAACAGTGGCATGCCCTGCGCAGTTGGGGCGATGTGACTCCGTGGCAGACAGAGCGGGCGGTGAAGGCTCCCGAGGACTACAAGGTCCTGAAGTATATGTATGAGAACCTGGAGTTCAATCCAGACTATTTCCCCCTGGAGCAGGCGAAGGACTGGCTCGGGGAAGATGGTGTGGTCCTGGACTGGGTGCCCCACAGCGGTCTGCAGTTGCTCATGATTGACTGGGTCGGGGCCGACGGCGGCCGCTTCTTCATACATCACGCGCGCTACCCGGAACTGGTGGAGGAGCTGTACGAGACGATTTCGAAGTCGTATGAACCGCTCTGGGAGATTGCCGCACAGTCTCCTGCCGACGTGTTTCTGCTTGCCGAGAACATCGATGCCATCCTCGTGAACCCGCGCCTCTTCAAGAAGTACATCATGCCTGAATGGGACAGGTGCACGAGCGCCATGCATCAGAAAGGCAAACTGGTCGCCGTCCACTGCGATGGCCGGATGGCCGCTCTGAAGGAGCTTGTCCCGGAGACGTCCGTTGACATAATAGAAGCCCTGCATGCGCCACCGATGGGAGACCTGGATATCGGGGAAGCACTACGACTCTGGCCGGACAAGGTCATCTGGACCGGTTTCCCCGGGTCGGTCTATGCGCTCGGGCCGCAGGAGACAAAGCGCCAGGCCTTGAGCCTCCTCCGGGGGGTGGGCACCGGTGAGCGCCTTGCGGTGGAGATGTCGACCGAGAATCTCGTATCGAACGAGAACCTGCTGATGCTCGCCTCGGTGCTGGAGAACGCGGAGCTGCCGCTGAACCCCGACAAGGTCAACCAGATAGAGCGCGCCCTGGGCTAGCCGGAGGGCCCGGAGCGTGAGCAGTCAGGCCTCCCGGGCGAGACCGGCCCCGATGATGAGCCGGTGTACCTCGGAGACGACCTCGTAGAGCTGCGTGACCTTCACATCGCGGTACAGGCGCTCTATCTCCAGTTCCTTCGTGAATCCGTATGAGCCGTGGATCTGCATTGCCATACCGACGACGTCGTTGGCAGCCTGAGATGCGAACAGCTTGGCGATGGAGGCGTCCTTTCCGCTGAGCCTGTCCTTATCCTTCAGGTCGGCCGTCCTGTATGTAAGCCACCGCGCTGCCTCGGTGCGTGCAGCCATCTCGCCGAGTACTGACTGCGTGGTCGGCAGGTCGGTCATCGGCCTGTCGCGCACAGTGCGGTTGCGGGCGTAGTCGAGAGACATCGCGAGCGCGCGGCGGGCGACTCCAACCGCCTCGGCCGCGATTCCAAGCTGTCCGACATTGATGGCGGTCAGCAGGACGTTGTAGCCCTTTCCCGGCTGGCCGAGCATGCTATCGCGCTTGACCCGCACCCGGTCGAGCTTCACAGGGCAGACGTTCTCCCCCCGCAAGCCCATCGTTTCCAGCTCCTTCTCGATGCGGAAACCGTCCAGGCTGGTGTCAACAAGGAACGCGCTGACTTTGTCCGTGTCGTCCTTAGCGAAGATGACTGCCACGGAAGCAGACGGCGCCATTGAGGCGAATGCCTTCTCTCCAGAGATGACATAAGAGTCGCCATCGGGCACGGCGACGGTCGTAATGGCCCGGGGGTCGCTCCCTGTCTGTCCCTCGGTGAAGGCGAATGTGCTGAGGGAGTCTCCGCTGATGAGCGTCGGCAGGTACCTCTGTTTCTGCTCGTCGCTCCCAAATCGGAGGATAGACTCCTCGGCCAGTGCGTTGATGGCTATTATGGCGCCCACTGTCATGGATGCGCCGCATATCTCCTCGATGGCAAGGACATATGCCTTGTAGCCAAGGGCCGTGCCGCCGTACTCCTCAGGCATATGGAGACCGAAGAGCCCGAGTCTGCCCATCTCGGCGGCAAGGTCCGAGGGAAAGGCGTTCTGTTCGTCTATCTCGCGGGCCCGGCCTCTCACACGGCTTTCGGCGAAGTCGTGTGCGGTCTGCAGTGCGTCGCGTTCACCGTCGTTCAGGTCGAAATCCATCGTGTTTCTTCCTCCCCTGCACGGATGCCATGCATTCAGTCTCTGCTTCCGTCCGGGGTCTGCAGTGAGGCGCGGTAGGACTGCATCTCCGCGGCCGATATCTGTCCGGCGTTGCTGTAGTGCTGCCGTGCGTCCTCAAGGATGCGCTCAACATCCGCCTCCTGGCTTGCGGAGAGCGGCGTTGGTCTATGCGTTTCGATAATCTCCTCGAGCTTCTCGCGGGCGTAGTCGAGGCAACTCTTCTTGCCCGAGGCGAGCCACTCGGGGTATGTCAGGCGGTCGGCGACGTGTGGCAGGTACTGCTCCGACCTCCACCACTTGCGTGTGTGTGGACTGCTGAGGAAATGACCCGGCACCGGGCCGACCTGCTCGATGAGGTCCAGCGCGAGCGTCTCGTCGTTGACAGCCATTCCCTCAAGGAATCGACCGACCATCCCGGCGATGTCGTCGTCGAGTATGGCCTGCAGCGGGTGGTGGCTCAGCTCTCCGTATACGCCGCCGTGAAGCGGCCTGGAGCTGCCGCCGGAAAGGCCCGTGATGATGGCCCGGAACGATTTCTCATAGGCCGATTGGAAGTCAGGGCGCTTGGAGCCGGGGTAGCCGTCGGCGTTGTACGTGGGGATACCGTAGTGCCTGAATATCTGGTTGAAAGCAGCGATATGGAGACAGACGGCGATGTTTCCGAACGCAGGCGCCCCGGTGCTCATGTTCATGGGCATGGCGAAGTCCAGGACCATCACACGCGTGCCCGGCCTGATGGTCTGCACCAGCACCACGCCGGAGATGACCTCGACGAGATTGCTGACCAGGCTGCCCGCGAGGGTTGCAGGGGCGGAGGCCCCCATCACGGGCGCGCCGACGATTCTGACCGCCATCCCTGCCTCGGCCAGATGGAATGCGGACTCGAGAGCGTCTTCGAAATAGGTCAGCGGCGGGGCCGCGGTGCACGTGCCGATGACTTCTATGTCGAGCGCCTGGGCAATCTGGATGGCGAACTTCTCGGAGCCGTGGGAGTGCCCCACGACCATACACTTCGAGGAGTTGCGGACCCGCGCGGCGAGGCTCTCGAGCATTCCCATGCACGGAGGCACACCTGTGAAGCCGAAGTAGGGCGTGTAGGTGGTGAAGAAGTGGAGTGAGGAGAGATAGTCGAGGACCCGCACACCGTCACAGTACTCCTTCCTCGTCGGCGACCGCGGCTCCCACGTATCGAGGTCGACCGTGTGTTGCCCGGGGGCCGGGGCGAAGTACAACGTGTTCCC
>CAZQML010000052.1:0-17198 GCA_964594245.1 uncultured Dehalococcoidales bacterium
ATGGGCAGTGTCCCCGACTTGACTATTGCACCCAGGGACTTCTCTTCAATAGTGGTCAGACCGCCTCTGATATTTCCTTCAGTAGGTTGGCCACCGCGCATGTCCACGCCCATTGCATTCGCCCGGCGCTCCATGGCTTGCGCATGTCGCAGCAGCTCGTCGGCCACTTCCGGACTCGACGCCCTCTTGATAAGAATGTGCTCGGCGCCAATGATCTCCGTGGTCTCACCAAAGACAACCATGGCTCCGGCGCGAACGAGCATATCAACCGCAGCACCGGTCGCGGGATTCGAGGCAAGGCCGGAGGTTGTGTCAGAGGCCCCGCACTTGACGCCGACAATGAGGTCCGAAATCGGGACTTCACACCGTTCAGACGCTATCGCCTTTGCGAGCCGCCTTGCCACTTCGATGCCCTTGTCAATGGCGATAGTGATACCGCCCATGGCTTGCACTCGGATGAGTTCCACCGGTTTGTCTTGTTGTACAGCGGCCACAACCTCGTCGGCGTTGACCGACTCGCAACCGAGACTTACCAGCACAACCGCTGCGACGTTCGGATTGCGGCACAGCCCAATGAGCACATCCGTCACGATTCTCACATCCGTCGGCAACTGGCAGCATCCCTGGTGGTGCAGCATGGGCCGTGCATCCTCGACTTCCGCTCCTATCCTGCGAGCCACCTCATTCACGCAGCCCACGGTTGGCACAATCGCGACGTAGTTCCTGGCCCCTGCTGAGCCATCTTTCCTGCTATACCCTTGCATCTTCTCTCTGCCTCTCTTTGCCCCTGATTTCTTCGCCGTGCCGGCTATGGCAATGCAGTGCCCGGGTTCAGTATGCCGTTCGGGTCGAACAGATTCTTGATGCCCTGCATGAGCTCTAGCGACTTCTCGTCAAGACAGAGGGGGAGTTCTGCCTGCCTGATTTTTCCCACGCCATGCTCCGCGGTGATGGTTCCGCCCATCCCGGCTGCTACAGCATATATCTCGTGTTTCACTTCAGCGAGTACGCCCCGCTCGAACAGTTCAAGTGGAAGGTGCGGATGTATGTTCCCATCACCTGCGTGGCCGTAGGTGATGATGCGTGTCTGATATTTCTCCGAAATCTCGTCCAGCGCGTCGAGGAAGTTGGCGATTTCGGCCGGGGGCACGGCCATATCCAGGACGTCGGCTACCCTTGGCTTGAGCGCTGGATACAGCTCGCTTCTAATCTTGAGGATGTCCGCCTGCTCCTCTCGTGTGTCAGCCATGAGGGTGTCTACCGCGCCAAGCCCCTCACACACCTTGATTACGTCGGCCGCCTGGGCATAGACATCATCCTCATTGCTGCCGGTGACGATGACGATGAGATGTGCCATGCCTTTCTCTGCGGGCCAGTGCATTCCGAGCTGGTCCGCCGAAATCTGAATCACATCGCGCTCGACATACTCCAGCGCGAGCGGGATGACGCCTGTCTGCAGTATCTTCGGGACAGCCTTGATGGCGGAGTGCCTGTCGTCGAACGAGACGATGAGAGTGGCCGACCCGGCGAAACGCGGGTAGAGCCTGAAGATGACCTTCGTGACGATGCCGAGTATGCCCTCGCTGTCTATCATCAGGTGCATCAGGTCGAGTCCCGTGTTGTTCTTGAGTAGCTTGCCCCCCATCGTGACAATCTCGCCCGTGGGCAGGACAACCTCGAGGCCCTTCACGTACTGCCGGACCACGCCGTACTTCACCGCGCGAGTGCCGCCGGCGTTGCAGACGACCAGTCCGCCGAGCTGCGCACCTTCATCGCCAGGATGGGGAGGAAAGAGCAAATCAGCCGCCTCCACCTCCTTAAGCATCTTCTCAAGAGTCGCGCCGGCTTCAGCCACCACCATGAGGTTCTCCTTGTCGACTTCGATAATCCTGTCGAGCCTTTCCATCGAAAGTACGATGCCGGGGATAGTGGGTATCGCAGCTCCGACACAGCCGGTGCCGCCACCCCTGGGAAATACCGGAATGTGGTGCTCGTTCGCCAGCTTCAGAACGCTCGAAATCTCTCCGGCGTCGGCAGGTTTCACCACCACGACGTCGGACGAGGGTTTCGGCCGAACCGGCAGGGCGGTCACATCCGTCAGGTATCCCTCCATGAGCGCCAAATCGGTCAGTACCCAATCCTCCCCCACGATTCCTCTCAGTTTCATTACCAGTTCGTTCTGCATTTTGCCTCCCGATTGTTGTCTCCGCAGGGCGTAGCGCCAGCCGGCAGCCCCGACCCATTTCGAGGCAACGCCTGCGTTTCTTCACGTCCGGGGCAATCTCCAGTGGCGCGCATGAAGCTGCGGCCGCATGTGGCAACCGCGGGTGTCTGCTCGCATCGCAGTGCGACGCCGTTGTTCACTGACGGGTGCCCGTGATTCGGTTGACGTGCGCGCAGCTGTTTGCTGGATGCCGGCTCTGTCTGCGCCAGCCCGTTATTGCCGGCTACGGGACGAATGTGTATACAGCGCCGAAGTCGCAGGGACAAACCTTGGCTCGAGAAATGGCTGCCGGGCCGGGAAAGGACCCACATCACTGTTGTGCCGGAACCAGACGAAGAAACCATCCCTTCACAGACAAAGGGCAAGTCACGAGTAAGCGGATAACTGGAACGCACCAAGACGCGCTAATTGTACACATTGACTAGGGCGCACGGTAGCCCCGTGTGCGAGGGACAGCAGTTCGGGCGAAGCAATGCCTCAGGTCCTCCTTGACGCTCAAAATGAGCGATGCTAAGCTAGCCAAGTCAATCCACCTCCAATAATCATGGACAACGACGCCAAGAGCCACCGCATTTCTACCAGCGATGATGTCGAGGTATCTACATATCTCGGCATCGCCGAGGCGCTGCAGGGCGAAGAGCCGACTCCCCAGGAGACAACTCCCCTCAGCGGGCGCGAGGCAATCGTAATACTGGACTTCGGGTCGCAGTACAGCATGCTGATCGCACGCAGGATTCGGGAGTGCCACGTATACTGCGAGATCCTTCCCTATGACACCCCGTGGGAAGCCATCGAAACCTTGAATCCCAAGGGATTCATTCTATCCGGTGGCCCGGCGAGCGTGTATTCGCCAGGGGCGCCGCTGGCGCCGACCTACGTCTATGAGAAGCATCTTCCCGTCCTCGGAATCTGCTACGGGATGCAGGCCATAGCGCATCAGCTGGGGGGGCAAGTCACTCCCGGGGAGCATCGCGAGTACGGTCATGCCGTACTCCATCTCGAGGCAGAGGACTCGCCGCTGTTCTCCGGCCTTCCACCGTCCGGTCCGGTGTGGATGAGCCATGGCGACATCGTAAGCGAGCTGCCTCCCGGCTTCCGGGCCCTGGCCTATACGGAGAACTCGCCGCTCGCCGTCATTGGAAACAATGACAACGTGTACGGCCTTCAATTCCATCCCGAGGTGACCCACACGCCGCAGGGCCAGCAAATCATCGAGAACTTCGCGTACAAGATATGTGGCTGCAGCGGCAATTGGACGCCGGCTCAGTTCATCACCGAGAGCATCGCGCGAATCCGGGAGCAAGTGCACGGCGGCAAGGTCGTGTGTGCTCTGTCGGGCGGCGTTGATTCGGCTGTCACGGCGATGCTTATCCACCGGGCAATAGGCGATGACCTTACGTGCTTCTTCATCAACAACGGGCTGCTCCGCAGGGAGGAGCCTGAGCGGGTACTCGACACCTTCCACAACAATCTGAATGTGCGGGTGGTATACGTTGACGCGACGGACCGTTTCCTCGACAGGTTGAGCGGGGTCATCGATCCTGAGCAGAAGCGTCGAATCATCGGGGAAGAGTTCATCCACGTGTTCGAGGAGGAGGCGGTCAAGCTGGGTGCTGTCGATTTCCTCGCGCAGGGCACTGTGTACCCGGATGTTATCGAGAGCAGCAGTTCCCCGGAACACAAAGCTTCCGCCCGTATCAAGAGCCACCATAACGTGGGTGGATTGCCGGAGACGATGAAGCTGAACCTTGTTGAGCCGCTGCGATACCTGTTCAAGGACGAAGTGCGCCAGGTTGGGCTGGCCCTCGGCTTGCCCGAAGAAATGGTCTGGCGGCAGCCTTTCCCGGGGCCCGGCCTGTCGATTCGAGTCATCGGCGAGGTGACCAGGGAACGCCTTGAAATCCTCCGTTCTGCCGACTGGATTGTCATGAACGAGATTAAGAAGGCCAAACTCTACGGGCAATTGTGGCAGAGCTTCGCGGTCCTGACGGATGTGAGAAGTGTGGGAGTCATGGGGGACTTCAGGACCTACGGGTATCTCATTGCTGTACGTGCCGTGAACAGCACCGACGCGATGACCGCCGACTGGGCACGTTTGCCCTACGACCTGCTGGACAGGATTTCACACCGCATCGTCAACGAAGTCCCACACATAAACAGGGTCGTCTACGACATCACCAGCAAACCCCCCTCAACCATCGAATGGGAGTGAGCTGTCAGGTGAGGTGTGGGTGAACGGATCTCAAGGCTGGCGTTTCAAGGTCATCTTCCTGCGCCCGGGCATTGCCATGCAATCCCACATTGAGAGGAGCATCGGCACTTGAGGATACTGGTAATCGGCAGCGGAGGCCGGGAGCACGCACTCCTCTGGAAGCTGGCGCAGAGCAGCCGCGTCGACCAGCTCTTCGCGGCTCCGGGGAATGCGGGCACGGCACGGCTCGCCGAGAACATCCCGGTCGCGGCCACGGACATTTCCGGAGTCTTGAAGGCAGCCACTACAACGAAGTGCGACCTTGTCGTCGTTGGCCCGGAAGGGCCTCTGGCAATGGGCATGGTAGACAGCCTTCGTGCAGCAGGGATTCCCGCCTTCGGCCCCTCTCGCGCGGCGGCGCGACTCGAAGCAAGCAAGGCGTTCGCTCATGAGATCATGAGCAAGTGCAACATACCTGCCGCCGGCTCTCGGGCCTTCAGTTCTTTCGTTGAGGCGCGCGAGTATGTGGCCCAGCTTCGCTTCCCGATTGTGGTGAAGGCCGATGGGCTGGCTGCCGGCAAAGGGGCGATTATCACTGAGTCATTCGACGAGGCGGAGAGCGCGCTCCGGGACATGATGGAGCGCCGTGTCTTCGGGGAGGCGGGCGACAGGGTGGTCATCGAGCAGTTCCTGGAAGGCAAAGAGGTGAGCCTCCTCGCGTTCACTGACGGCATCAACGTGGCTCCCATGGTCCCCGTCTGCGACTACAAGAGAGTGTTTGACAACGACGAGGGGCCAAACACGGGAGGTATGGGCTGCTACAGCCCGCCCGGCTTCTTCGACGAATCCCTGGCACGGGAGGCTACGGACACCGTGCTGCGCCCGGTCGTCCGGGCCATGGCCGACGAGGGCTGGGACTACAGAGGTGTAATCTACGCGGGCTTGATGGTGAGCGGCAGAGGCATCCGTGTGCTCGAGTTCAACGTGCGCTTCGGAGACCCCGAGACCCAGGTCATCCTGCCGCGACTTCAGAGCGACCTGGCTGAAATCCTTCTCAGTTGTGTCGAAGGGAGACTCGACCCTGCAGCCATACGGTGGACGGACCGCTGCTGCGTGGGTGTGGTTCTGGCCTCTGAGGGCTATCCTGGGTCGTACCGGAAGGGGTTGCCCATATCAGGCCTTGACAGCAACGACGCAGACGTCGCGCTGTTCCACGCGGCGACTGCTCTGAGCGACGACGGTGATACGATGACAAGTGGCGGCCGTGTGCTGGCTGTAGTTGCTACGGGAAACAGCATCGCGGATGCGCGGGAGCATGTCTACGACAACGTGGCGCGTGTATCCTTCCAGGGTATGATGTATCGTACCGACATTGGCTTGAGGGAGGTCAGGTAGATGGAGCCGATTGTGGGAGTTGTCATAGGAAGCGCCAACGACAGAGAACTGATTGCCCCCGCCCTGCAGGTGCTGGAGGAGTTCGGGGTCAAGCACGAGCTTTCCGTCATCTCCGCGCATCGCACGGCCGAGAAGGCCCGATCGTATGCTCTTACGGCCGAGGAGCGTGGCGTGGAAGTACTGATAGCCGCCGCGGGGTACGCGGCGCATCTTCCCGGTGTGCTTGCAAGCTGGTGTGCGCTGCCTGTGATAGGAGTCCCGCTGCCGACGAGCGCTCTGAAAGGTGTCGATTCTCTCCTCTCCATTGTGCAAATGCCGGGGGGTGTACCTGTCGCCTGCGCGGGCATAGGAGAGAGCGGCGCCAAGAATGCCGCGCTACTGGCCGTCCAGATGCTCGCGGTGCGGGATGAGCGCCTGCGGGCAGCGTATCGCACATATAGAGAGAACATGGCTGCGCAGTGAGGGATTCATGATTGAACGTTACTCCCGCCCCGAGATGAAGGGCATCTGGTCGGACGAAAACAAGTTCGCTCTGTGGCTGAAGGTCGAAATAGCGGCGTGCGAAGCATGGACTGAACTTGGCCGGATACCAAGCGGCGACATGGCCCGGATACGAGAGGCCAGTGTCAATCTGGACAGGGTTGCCGAGATTCTCCTGGTCACGCACCATGACATGACCGCTTTCCTGGGAGCGGTCGCGGAAAGCCTCGGGCCGGAATCGCGCTACATGCACTTCGGCCTCACGTCATCGGACGTGATGGACACAGCTCTCAGCCTGCAACTGAAGGCGGCTGCGGTTATCCTGCAGAGAGGCGTCGACGAACTTGTGCAGGCGCTGAAGTCGCGCGCCGTGGAGCATAAGCACACAATCATGATGGGGAGGACTCATGGCATCCACGCCGAGCCTCTGACCTTCGGACTCAAGCTCGCCCTTTGGGCGAAAGAGATGGAGCGTAACGCAGAGCGGCTCAGGCGAGCGACTGAGAGCGTGGCTGTCGGTAAGATATCAGGCGCTGTTGGCACCCACGCAACAGTGCCTCTCGAAGTTGAGGAGAGAGCGTGCCGCAAGCTCGGGCTTGGAGTGGCCGAGATTTCGAGTCAGATTGTCCAGCGTGACCGGCACGCAGAGTTCCTCTCCACGCTGGCCATCATTGCGAGTTCCCTCGAGAAGTTCGCGACCGAAGTCAGGGGACTGCAGCGGACCGAGGTTCGCGAGCTTGAGGAGCCTTTCGAGAGTGGGCAGACCGGCTCGTCTGCAATGCCTCACAAGAGAAACCCCGAGCTCTGCGAGCGCATCTGCGGCCTGGCGCGCCTGGTCAGGGCCAATGCCATGGCCTCGATGGAGAACATCTCTTTGTGGCACGAAAGAGACATCAGCCACTCATCCGTAGAGCGAATCATTCTGCCCGATTCGTGCCTTGCCCTCGACTATGTCCTGGCCATCTTCACGTCTGTTGTCTCCGGACTGCGCGTCGATACGGAAAGGATGCGCTCGAACCTCGAGATGACGCGCGGACTGGTGTTCTCGCAGAGAGCTTTGATGGCCCTGATAGACAAGGGCATGAGCCGCCAGGAGGCCTATGAGCTGATCCAGCGGAGCGCCATGCGCGCCTGGGAAGGCGGGCAGGACTTCCGCAAGCTTCTAGGGGCGGACCCCGCTGTCACCGATCTCCTGAACAAGAAGGAGCTCGACAGTCTGTTCGACTATTCATACTACCTACGTGAGATAGACCACATCTTCGAGCGTGCCGGTTTGGCGGGCGAGGCTCCGGCGACCAACGGGACAAGCGAGTAACTCGCTCCGCGGACAATCTGAGGAGAGAAGACTATGGATGCCGTCAGTGAGACATCTCTGCCGCTAGCTTTGTTCCAACGTGGCAAGGTCAGAGATGTGTACGACATTGGAGACGAACTCCTGGTAGTGTCCACGGACCGCATCTCGGCTTTCGACTTCGTGCTTCCAGCCGGTGTGCCCGAGAAGGGCAGGGTCCTCAACCAGATGTCCGCCTTCTGGTTCCGAAAGACAGCGGACTTGTTGCCGAACCACTTGATTGAGTCAGTTGACGATGCCGAAGCTGTCGAGAGGCTCGGCTCGAGGTTGGGTCTCAAGGAGCCCCTGCCCGTCTCCCTCGCCGGCCGCTCCATGGTCGTCAAGAAGGCCAGGCGCATCTCGGTGGAGTGCGTCGTGCGTGGCTATCTCTCCGGCTCCGCATGGGCGGAGTACAAAGCCCGGGGGACCGTGAACAGTCGACCGATGCCGGCGGGACTGCAGGAAAGCGAGCAACTGCCGGAGCCAATGTTCACCCCCACCACTAAGAGCGAGACAGAACACGACCGGCCTCTCACGGGCCAGGACGTCTCGGAGATGCAACTCGAGGACACAATGCCGGCCCTTGAAGCGGCCAGTCGCGCGGTCTACGACTACGCCGTCGGCTACGCCCGTAGCCGTGGCATCATCATCGCCGACACCAAGTTCGAGTTTGGATGGATAGATGGACAGCTTGTGCTCATCGACGAGGCATTGACGCCGGACTCCAGCCGTTTCTGGGCGGCCAGGGACTACATTGTCGGCAGAGCCCAGGCGAGCTATGACAAGCAACCTGTGCGTGACTGGCTTGCAGGCTCGGGATGGAACGGCCGTGCACCTGTCCCGCCGGTGCCGCCCGAGGTTATCGAGGCGACGACGAAACGATACGTGACCATCTACCAGTGGCTCACCGGGTAGGACCGGCCTTCGGCGCCCGAGAACGACCGCACCTTGGCGGAGTCAGTACGAGGCGTGCCACCCCTCAACAACGGACGGGGCCACGACCCTCGTGTACCACGGAGTGCCATAGGCGTTCGCCAGCGCCGATATGACGCGCAATCGCTCGACAACGGTTGTGCTGAAGAACTCCAGTCGCTCAGCACGCGTCTTCATCGTGGTTGCTTCCTGCCACAGGGCGCGGCCCGCGAGGAACCCTGACGCCCCCGCCTTGGAGGCAATCTCGACCTCGCGCTGGAACCACGAGAAATCGACCCCCGCGCTGAGGATTATCCAGGGCACCTGGCTCGCTCCGTCCAGGCGCTTGCAGAACTCGAGCATCTTGCTCTCGTCCTTCTCGAACTTCACGTCGGCAGGGAACTCCGCCTTGAGCACGTCAATCCCGAGAGGACTGATGTCCATGGCA
This sequence comes from uncultured Dehalococcoidales bacterium, assembly GCA_964594245.1. Classification (GTDB taxonomy): domain Bacteria; phylum Chloroflexota; class Dehalococcoidia; order GIF9; family AB-539-J10; genus SKVJ01. The sequence continues at coordinate 8,981 of CAZQML010000052.1, forward strand.
GTCTGGATAACAACCTCAGGCTTGACGGCTGCATAGCGCCCTGCTGACGACTCATCGCCAAGGGGGTAGCCCACCGGCTCGACCACGAAAGCGAGGTCCTGCTCAGCACAATCCGCGGCCAACTTGCGGACCAGGTCGAGCTGCCTCGGCGCAACGTCCACACCGGGCCGATAGTAGAGCAGCAACTTGGCGCCATCAGCTCCCATGCGCCTGATCTTAGCTGCTCCCCAGTCACCGAGTTCGCGGCTGATACGGCCCTCGGCACCTCCCTCGTAGCCGGTCTCTTCAAGCGACACAACCAGCCCCGAGTTGCCATGCAGCAATCCTGAGGCAATGGATTGGGCCGCCCCGAACAGCGGGTCGAGCAGCACGGCGCTGCTCTGAGACGAAAGTGTACGGCACACGTCGAGTTTGAAGTCCACCATGTCCTGGTAGGTCGGTTCTTTGCCCAGAACACCTTTCAGCATCTTCTGCAGGGAACCACGGTGGTCCAGTGCGCACATGCAGAGAGAGCCATGCCCATCCGCCATGCGCTGCAATCCACGATACTTGCCTATCGAAACTGTCTTCATCCGCTCACCTCGCTAGAATTTTCATCAGGTTGAACATCTCCATGTCCAGCTCTTTCTGTCGTGACCATGCGAGTTCGAAGGGTGTCTCGGCTACCTTTCCCGCTACCTCTCCAATCATCACTCCGGTCCTGCCCTCAACCAGAGCCCGTACCGCTCCTGCGCCCAGCTTGCTCGCGAGCAGCCTGTCGCGCGCTGTCGGCGCGCCGCCCCGCTGGACGTGCCCGAGCACGCATACCCTGTAGTCCATCTTCACTCTCTTCCCGACGCGGTCCGCCACCACAAACGCCCTCCCGGCATCGTCACCCTCCGCGACAACGACGATACTCGCCCGTTTGCCAGCCGCAAACTGCGTCTGAATGCTCGAGCAGAGCGCATCCAGGTCTGTGCGCACCTCGGGCACGAGGACCTCCTCCGCACCGCCGGCGAGGCCGACGTCCAGCGCGATGAAGCCTCGGGTCCGGCCCATCACTTCGACGAAGAACAGCCGCTGGTGGGCCTCGGCGGTGTCCCTGATGCGGTCAATAGCATCGAGGGCAGTGTTGACCGCAGTGTCGAAGCCGATGGTGAAGTCCGTCCCGTATACATCGTTGTCTATCGTTCCGGGAATCCCGACTACGTGGACGTCTGTAAGTTCGGACAATGCCTGAGCGCCTCGAAAGGTGCCGTCACCGCCAATCGCCACCAGGCCGTCTAGTGACGCCTCCTTCAGATTGTCCGCTCCCCTCCGCAGACCTTCCGGTGTCTTCATCTCCTCGCAGCGCGCTGTCCCGAGAAGCGTGCCTCCACGGTGGATGACGTTGGCGACGGACCTGGGGCCAAGCTCAACCAACTCGCGGTCCAGCAGACCGGCGTATCCGCGCCTGATACCTACGACTTCGAGGCCGAAGTCTGAACCGCAGCGAACCACGGACCTGACCGCAGCATTCATGCCCGGGGCATCGCCACCACTCGTCAGCACGGCTATCCGTTTCATCATACTCATTGCCTCTACAATAGACTAGCACACCGGAACAGCGGCGCAGCCAACGAGAAGCCGGCATCTCAGAGGCAACACAGGCATGGCACGGCCGCGCTGCGTCTGGAACGCACGGTCAGTGCTCGAGAACGCCTTTCGTGCTCGGGACTGCGCCCTTGCGTCTCACATCCAGACGGCACGCATCGTCAAGCGCCCGCGCCAGTGCCTTGAAAAGCGACTCGGCCTTGTGGTGGTCGTTGATGCCGCATTCGACTCTGGCGTGTAGCGACACCTTCGCCTCGACGGCAAACGTCGTGAGGAAGTGGCGAACCAGGTCACTTTCCAGATCGTCGATTGTCGCAGTAGCGAAAGGCGCCACAACCACTGCCCCTCCCCTGCCGCTGACATCAACGGCAACCATGGAGAGCGCCTCATCCATGGGCACGAGAGCATGAGACATGCGCACGATGCCCTGCTTATCGCCGAGCGCCTCGTTCAGCGCCCTGCCCAGACATATCGCGACGTCCTCGACGGTGTGGTGCTGGTCGTCGCCACGCGCGCTCAACTTCAAGTCGAACATGCCATGGCGTGCGAGCTGGGTCAGCAGGTGGTCGAACATGCGCACGCCACTGGCTATCTCCGACACACCGGTGCCGTCGATATCCAGTTCGATGCGTACGGCCGTCTCGGATGTCTCACGAGCCACATTCGCCGTCCTATGCTTCATTCCAGACCTCCTCAAGAGCAGTCAGAAGAACATCCATGTCCTCCGGCAATCCTGCACTTATGCGCAGACAATCCCTGAGTCCCGGCGTCTCGTAGAACCGCACGAGTATCCCCCTCTTTCGAAGGCCGTCTCTGACGCGCTTCGCAGTTGTGGTGGGTCCTGCGGCCTCCTTTTCAGCAACCCTGCAAAGCAGGAAATTCGCCTGTGAAGGAAATGGCTGCATCCATGGTAGCTGCGACAGCCTGGCGAAGAGCCTGTCCCTCTCGCGTTTCAACTTCTCTACGTTAGCGCGCAGGTACTCGACATCCTGCAGCGACGCGATGGCTGCTGCCTCACCGGCGACATTGACATTGTAGGGTTGCTTGATTTTCAAGAGGTGAGCGGCGAGTCTCTCATGACACAGGGCATATCCCACCCGCAGGCCTGCCAGGCCGGCCCACTTGCTGAAGGTGCGCAACACTATGAGGTTCGGATTGTCAGGCACGAGATCGGCGATGGAGCGCTCACCAAACTCAAAGTATGCCTCGTCCACCGCCGCAACGAGGCCTGTTTCGAGCAACTCGAGCACCTCTTTCGGACTGACAACCCCACCGGTGGGGTTGTTTGGCGAAGCGATGAAGACCACGCGCGTCTTCTCCGAGATCGCCGAACGAAGTCCGTCCAGGTCCAGCTCGAAGCCATCCACCCTTGGTACGTCGACAAGAGTGCCCCCACAGATATTCACCGTGAACGGATACATCCCGAACGTGGGCGGACAATTGAGGACCTCGTCGCCGGGCCGCAGAAACAACCTGAGCACAAGGTCTATCAGGTCGTCGCTGCCGTTCCCGCAGACTATGTTCTCCTCGGGAAAGCCGGTGTAGCCACACAGCGCCCGTCGCAGGTTCCTCTGAAGAGGGTCGGGATAGATGTGATAGTACGGGAAGTGGGCGAGGACTTCGCGTGCCCGGGCAGAACACAGGTAGGGGTTCTCGTTCCCGTCCAGCTTGATGATGCGGGTTCCCAGCTCCCTTTCCAGTACATCAATCGGCTCGACAGGGTCGTAGCCCCGCATGGTGGCGAGCCCCGGTCGGATCAGCTTCTCAACGCCGTCAATATCCACGAGCTATACCTCAGTCGGACCAGCAAGCGCGGCTAGGCGCTTTCGAGTCGCTTCTCAACCGCACGGGCATGAGCCTCAAGCCCTTCAGCGCGGGCAATCACGATGGCAGCAGGTCCAAGGTCGGACATTGTAGCACTGCTGAGATGAGCGATACTGCTGAACTTCATGAAGTCCTCGACGCTAAGGCCCGATGAGAAGCGGGCGCTTCCCCCGGTAGGCAGTACGTGGCTGGGGCCGTCAATGTAGTCCCCCATGACCACAGGAGAATCGCCACCGAGGCAGATGCAGCCGGCGTTCCTTATGTCGTTCAGCAGTTCGCGCGGTTGGGCCACCATTAGCTCCAGATGCTCGGGGGCGAACTCGTTGCTGAGTCTGACCGCCTCGTCAAGCGTGTTCACCACAGCAATTGTGCCGCTTTCCAGTGCTTCGCTGACCACGGCCTTTCGGGCGAGCGAATCAAGCTGGAGAGCGAGTTCTTCAACTACGCGGTCTACGAGGTCCGTTGAGGTTGTTACCAGCACGACTGCCGCCTGTGGGTCATGCTCCGCCTGTGCAAGGATATCTGCAGCGCAGTACGACGGAGACGCGGACTCATCTGCTATTATGAGCACTTCGCTCGGGCCTGCCAGGCCATCGATTGCCACAGCCCCGAACACCAGCTTCTTCGCAAGAGTCACGAACACGTTGCCGGGGCCACAAATCTTGTCAACCCTGGGGACCGACTCCGTGCCATAGGCCAGCGCGGCTATGGCCTGGGCCCCACCCATAGCGAACACACGGTCCACGCCGGCGATATCGCACGCGACGAGTGTCGCGGGGGAGACTTCGCCTTGCGGCCCGGGAGGCGTCGCGACCACAATCTCGCCCACACCGGCGACCTTCGCCGGCACTGCAGACATCAAGACAGACGAAGGGTAAGCAGCCCGTCCTCCGGGCACGTAGAGGCCAACACGTTGAAGCGGAACGGCCTTTCGGCCCAGCTCAAGACTGTAGAAGCTAACTCCGGTACGAACCGCGTACGCCTCGTGAAAGCTCCGGATGCGGGACGCCGACAGGCGCAACGCGGCAACGAGGTCCTCGTCCACGTCCTTGTACGCGGCCAGCATTCGGCTGCGAGAGACTTCAAGGGCACCGACGTCGAGCCCCGATGTCAGCTTGGTGTACCGGGCAATCGCGCCGTCACCTTCGGCCCGGACATCTCCGAGGATTCGCTCCACGACCTGAACTGGAGTCAGCGACTCGCCGAATGTGGCCCGAATGCTCTCCAGCATAAATGGCTGAGCCTCGAGCGACTGCAAGGGGTCACTCCTTCGGAGAAGCTTTACGGCATTGTCGAAGCCCACCACGCGCTTCACTCGACGGCCCCCGCGAGCATGGTGCTCAGTTCTTCGATTCTCTCCCGCTTGGAAGGAGTCCGAAGACTGTCGACATTTGCAATCAGGCACGCGCTGGAGCGCAGAATGACCTCGATAATCTTGAGTCTGTTGTCGACAAGCGTCTTGCCTGTCTGAGTGTTGTCGACCAGCAAGTCCGCATCGTCAGGAAGGAACGCCTCGCTTGCACCCCAGGTCGGGACGATCTTGTAGGCGCCGATGTGGTTGTCCCTGAGATACTTGTCGGCGATATTCGTGTACTCGGAGGCCACTCTCAGGGGTCTCAGACCGCCACGGGCCACGAAGTCACGCAACTCGCCAATGTTGCTCACGGGAATATCCTCGCTCAGAGCGGCAACCACTCTCACCTTGCCGAAGCCCAGGTCAACGAGTTCTCTCACCGGGCTTCCCGGGAAGCAACACAGGTGCTCTCGCAACCAGTCCTGACCGGTGACCGCCACGTCAAAATGCCCACTGGCAACCTGCAACGGCATGTCCTGGGGTCGGACTACCTTCACAGCGAGCCAGTTCGGACTGGCGAGCAGGCGCCTCTCACCGGTCTTTCCTGCATAACCTGGTACGTCGAGCCCTGCGCGTTCGATGAGCTCCACCGTCGGTGTCTTCTGATGACCGTCGGGCAGCGCAAGCCGAAGCTCGCGGGCCTGCCAGAGTGCAAGAGACTTGTCGAGAGCCCGTGCCTGAAACTCGGACGCCACCGAGTCGAGGCTGACGTCGGGTCTCCCAAAGGTCCCTTCAAAGCAGCCAAGCACCTCGCTCATGTCTTTTCGCGAGAGGGAATCGGAGTTGGCCACGAGCACGGCACTGACGTCGAAAAGCTTCTTGAGTGGTATGAGTCCCTGAGAGAGGAGGTCGCGCTCGTTCCGCGCCCACATCACAACAAGGTCGGCGCTCTCGGGTGGATACGCACCGGCCGCGCCCCAGACCGGAAAGACACGGAATCGCCGCAGACGCAGCTCCGCAGCCAGCATCGTGGCCACGTTCGGATACTCAGAGACAATGTGGAGTGTGCGATTTGATGCGCTGATAGCGCCCAGTGAGCGAAGGTCCGAATAGGCGCTTGCCGCGAGGTAGACAGCGCCCTCACGGTATTTCAGCGGCGCTATCTCCACAAGCGCCGCTGCAGGGTAGCGCGCCTTCATCTCCCTGACCCAGTCTGCACCGCAGATGCCGAGGTCGTAGTTGCCCACAGAGACATGCACGGAGATATCTTTCTCCTGCAATATCTTGGCGGAGAGATAGTCAAAGCGGGAGGACCGGACCCGATACTGCCGGGTCTTCGAGTTGTAGTCTTCGAATGCAACACCGCCGCTCGCCAGAAGCTCAGAGGTAGGAGTGAGGAACCTTCCCTTCGGAAGAGCGAATCGGATGGTGTGGGGGCTGGTAAACTCCACTCTCAAGCCCTAGGAGACAAGCCTCGCGATTGCTTCAACGACGGAGTATGTTGCCTTCTCCTTGGTCTTACAGTCCGTCAACTCCGCGGTGTCAGGAGCCTCAGGCGTGACCCGAACGATCCAGCGGAAGCGGTCGAGGAAGTCACTGCCGCGGCAAATACCGACGGCCACTGCACCGCCCGCCGTACGAATCGCTCCCGCCGCCTCGAGGGCGAGCCGCAGAGCTTCCGGTGAGTTCTCGTCACACACCACGGCGACGGTGGCTCCGGAGGACTCATCTTCTGCGAGCAACTCCATGATCTGGTCAACATATAGAGCGAAGCCGCACGCGGGAATATCCGGACCACCCATCATGGGAATGAGCTTATCGTACCGGCCACCACCACCAGCCTTCTCCCCGTCTTCGGTCAGGAGTTGGAAGCAGATACCGGTGTAGTACTCGAAGCTTCTGACAGCCGTTATGTCAATTTCGTAGTGACACTCCAGGTCGTCAAGCAGGCGTGTCACTTCAATGAACCTATCGAGCGCCTCGCGGAATGCGTCTCCCGCAGAGGAGGACAGCGCGCGGATGTTCTCGAGATAGCCGACGGAGTTGCCCTTTAGCTCGGTGAGAGGAAGCAGATAACGCTTGGACTGTCCGACAACGGATACCGCTTCGAAAAGCCCTCGCCAGTCCCCATCGAGCGCAGTCTCAACCAGTCGCTCCTTCTCTGCAGCGTCTAGGTCGAGCTCGTCGAGGAGTGCCTGCAAGAGGCCGGCGTGGCATATCTGCAATCGAATGCCGTGAAGTCCAAGGCGCGCAACGACATCCTGCGCAAGTTGCACAATCTCGACCTCGGCAACAATGGGTGCCCCGCCAATGAACTCTGCACCGCACTGCCATCGCTCCCGGTTCTTGCTGCCTGTCTGCTCGAAAACGAAGCTGTTGGTGACATATGACAGCCTGACCGGCACACGGGGAGACAGGTTCTCCACGTAGAGCCGCGCAATCGGGATCGTGCTGTCGGGGCGCAGAACCACGCGCTCTCCGCTCCAGCCATCCCAGTCGAGGAATGAGTACACCCTGCCAACCATGCCGGGGGTCAGGGTACCGAGCGCGGTGAACAACTGCAGGTACTCAATAGTGGGCGGCTTGACCTCTTCATAGCCATATGCAACACAGCCAGCCCTGAACGCGCTTTCGACACGGCGGAAGCGCGCCATATCTGCAGGCAGCAGGTCGCGCATGCCCCTGCTCTTCTGGTGTGGCGCTGTGGACTCTGACATCATCGAATATGATTCTACACGACTGACAGGTCACGTTCAATTTGCGAAGCCGCTGTTGGCGCCCGGCGTGACGTTAGCAAGTCTGGAGGTTGCGAGACGCTCCCATACGTTTGTGACCAACACACCATTCATCTATAATCGAGTGATAGGAGGACGGTATCATGATGCGACGACTCAGAGTCGTGATGCTCGCGTTGGTGGCATTGTGTGCTCTGTCCTCGCTTGCTGCTACCGTCACCGGCGACGAAGTTCAGAAGGTCGTGGTGATCGAGGTTGACGGCACCATAGTCCCCGTTATTGCACAGTACATAGACAGGGGAATCGCCCTCGCCGAGGACACAGGCGCAAGCGCCTGCGTAATCAAACTCAACACCCCCGGAGGCCTCCTCACCGCAACTGAGGACATCGTCTCGAGCATCATGAATGCTGACGTGCCCGTCGTTACCTACGTGAGCCCCAAGGGCGCGTGGGCTGCATCAGCAGGGACCTTCATCACTCTTGCGTCGCACGTGGCCGCCATGACACCCGGCAGCACGATAGGCGCGGCACATCCGGTCGCCGGCGGCGACCAGGAGATACCGGAAGACCAGATGAAGAAAATCACGCAGTTCTCGGCTAAATGGATGCGGACCATAGCCGAGGACAGGGGCCGGAACGTGGAGGAGGCGGAACTGGCGGTCACCGAGAGCAAGTCGTTCACGGATACGGAAGCCCTGGAGGTTGGTATCATCGACCTGCGGGCGGACACGCTGGAAAGCCTTCTCGAGCAGATAGACGGCTGGGAGATTGCGCTGGCAGACGGCAGGACGGT
>CAZQML010000053.1:0-16574 GCA_964594245.1 uncultured Dehalococcoidales bacterium
CCACCGGGCACGTTGCGTGTGCCTGTGTGACGGCGATTGCGTGGTGTTCGGTTGTAGGGGCGATGCATGCGTCGCCCGTCGGTCAGCGCGTCGTTCAGGGCTGTGTCGGCCCTTGCGGCGGTGCGTGAGGACAGGGCGACGGGACAGGCATGCCTGTCCCCTACATTTCTATCTCCGCCCGTCCACTTCCGGGCAAACAGGGGGCTGTCCCAGTGAGGTGGCCGTGGGTCATGGCTACGGCCCGGGTATGGCGGCGCTGATTGAGGGGTGGTGCGAAGGCTGGTGCGGCGCGCGGCTGCGCACTAGAATAGGTGCTCATGACGGCGAGAGGAGCGCGAAGCAGTCGGGCGGCAAAGCCCGCGACCGGGCGTGCAGCGCGGTCGCCCCACCCTCCTGGAGTCTCCCTCAGGTCGTTCTCGCTGCCCCGCGGGAGCGGCAACACGCTCGGGGTCGCCCTGCTCGTGGTAGCTGTTCTGGCCGGAGGCTACCTGCTCATTGGCCGGTACGTCCCGCCTGCGCTTGGCCCCGATGAGTCGCTAGTGGTGCGTGTCATCGATGGTGATACGGTTGAGCTGGCGGACGGCAGCAGGGTACGCTACCTTTGCATCGACACCCCTGAGCGAGGCGAGCCGTTCTATATTGAGGCCTCGGAGCGGAACAGGGAGCTTGTGGATGGCAAGGGGGTGTGGCTTGAGGCCGGAGTGGAGGACATCGACAGATACGGGAGACTGTTGCGCTACGTGCATGTCGATGGCGTCTTCGTCAATGCTGAGCTTGTCTCTGGAGGATACGCGCGCACCCTGATATTTGACGAGGATGAGACCCACGCGGAGCTGCTGCGACAGCTGGAGACTGAGGCGAAGGCGGCGAAGCGGGGCCTGTGGGCGCTCGAGTAGCTTCATAGCGGATGAAACGAGATTGGTGAACGATGAGACGCAGCTATGTCCTGACAGGTGCGGCAGCCCTGGCAATCGTTGTCGTTGGGGTGCTGTGGCTCAACACAGGGAAGATAGGCGGCCCGTGTCCTCTTGAGGAGCCTGCCCCGCCTGAGGGCTGCGAGAGTTGCCCTGTGCCGCCGGGGCCTCTCTCCAGGTCCAACCGGCTGCTCGGCATCGACGTGACTATCCAACAGGAAGGCAGCTACGACGATGCATTCATGGTCGCGCGCAATGCGGGCATGGAGTTCACGACCCTCTCACTGGGGTGGGACGAGCTCGAACCCGCGCCCGGGCAGTACGCTGACGAGCTGCTCGATGCCGCCAACGCCTACTACCCCGCCACCGGGACGAAGCTCGCACTCACCATCGCGGTCATAGACACGGTCACTCTCCGCATGCCCGCTGACCTTGACGGCAGGTCCTTGGGCGATCCCGAGGTCGTCTCTCGCTTCAACTCGCTGCTGCAGCGCGTGCTTGAGCGACTGCCTGACGTGGATGTATTCGTCCTGTCAATCGGCAACGAGGTTGACTCGTATCTCGGGGATGACGGGCTGCTGTGGCGGCAGTACATGGAGTTCTTCCGGCAGACCGCGGAGCACGCGCGTGAGCTGAGGCCGGGCATGGACGTCGGTGTGAAGATGCAGTTCCATGGACTAACCCGGGACGCGATTAAGCAGGCGCAGGCCCTCAACGAGCATAGCGATGTTGTGCTGCTGACCTACTACCCGCGAAATGTAGACTTCACGGTGCGGCCGCCGTGGCAGGTGGACGAGGACCTCGGGAAGGTGGCTGCGCTCTACCCTGACCGGGCGGCGATGCTGCTCGAGTGTGGCTACCCCTCGGGCGCAGGAGTGGGCTCCTCCGAGGAGTTGCAGGCAGACTTCGTCAGGCAGGTCTTCGCCGCGTGGGACCACCGGGCGCTCTGGCTGAAGGCGGTGTGCTTCACGTGGCTGCATGACCGCTCACTCGGCGACCTCGAGTCCTTCAGGCGGCACTACGGCGTGGATGATGAGCAGTTCCTGGAGTTTCTCGCCACGCTGGGACTCCGCACGTTCGACGGCAATCCGAAGGCGGCGTTCGACGTGCTGCAGACGGAGGCCGGCGTACGTGGTTGGTGAGGTGCCGCTGTGGGCTTTCAGTCCGTGGAGTCGTCGTGTTCTCTCCGTTGCAGCCGGTTGACGTACGATAGGGCTCCCAGCGTGCCGAGGAGAAGAACGACGATGAACCCGATGAACAGCGGGGCCCAGTCCGGTGTGTCCGGCTGTGGGGGTGGGATTATGGTCGGCGGCGCGCTCGTGTCCGAGGGCAGTACCTCCGGCGGTTCCGTCCGGAACGTGGAGCGCAGCGACTCGCTTACGATGCGCTCGCCATCCAGTGCCAGAACCCTCCAGACGTACGGCGTGTCGTAGTCGAGTGGCCCGGGGAGCACGAATGACGTGAAATTTCCCACCTGCGATGCCACGTGACCCCGCTGGCTGTCGACCAGCATGAAGTCGTACGAAGTCGCGCTGCTCACGCTGCTCCACGTGAACGCTATGTTGCTGACGGGCACCATGGTTACTCCGTCGCCGGGCGCCCCGAGCGTGAGTGCCTCGACCGCTGACGGCGCGATGCGGAAGCTCTGTGGCTCCGACCACCAGGTACTGATGACCTCGTCCGTCTCCGCCATGTGGCCCCGCACGCGCCACCAGTACGTGTGTGAGCAGTCGAGCATCCCTTGCTCCACAAGGAGACTTGGATGGGCAGGCTGAGGAGGCCTGTAGAAGCGCCGGCCCTCTCCGGCGGCCGGCCTGTCGACGAAGTCGGCCGTGTCGAGGACCACGTGCCTGAAGTCCTTGTCAAGCGCCACCTCTATCTCATACTCGCAGCCATCGCAGGTCCTCTCCCACTGGAGGACAAACTCCTCGTTGACGCAGCGGCACGGGTCTGACGGAATCATCGGGGGCTCTTCGTCCGGCTCGCTTGCAAGGGCCGACACTGCGAAGCAGTCGTCGTAGGTCCATAGGCGGCCCCAGGCCGCGTTGATGAACTCCCGTGCGCACCAGTCGTAGTTGTCCGACTCCTCGCCTGCTGTGCTCCAATAGCGGTTCCCGTCGTCGAAGGCCCAGAGGCGGATGGCCCCCTCGTCGCAGTGTGCGCCGGAGAGCAGGAGTTGCTCATAGACTCCGTCTGTGTCGGTCGTGCCCTGGAGGCCGCGTATAAGGTAGTCCCACTCGAGGCGTTCGCAACAGCCCGGGGCGTCCGGGTTCAGGCAGCGCGCCACGCCGCTCACCTTCCGGCAGTCATGGCCCGACGGGCAGACGGGGTCCGACCCGTTGGACTGATATGGAAGAGGCCGGCCGGCGGTGTAGTCCCACCAGAGGTTGTCGAAACCAACGTAGAGGACCGAGCCCTCGCCGCCGTCGCATTCCATGACGAGGAGTCCCTCGTAGTTGAGTGTGAGGTCGCTGATGCGCTCCCACTCGTCGCCTTTATCCTCGAAGAGGCGGTAGACGGCGTCGGCCTCGAACTCTGCCTCCACCTGCTCATCTTCGTCCTCATCGATGGCGTCGCCGATGATGTAGCGGACTCCGGCGGTCTGGAGGTAGCCTTCCGTTCGGGGCGTGAGGAACCCTCGATGGTACTTGTCCATGGCATCCTCGAAAGCATCCTCGTCGTTGTCATCCTCGTCCGGCCGGCCGAAGAGCATGCGGACGTAGGTGTCTCCTCCGTCGCAGGAACGCCAGACGCTGTCGCAACCGCACACCCGGTCGTCCGCCTCCAGGTTCCCGGTCCGGAGATAGAGGCAGCCGGCGCTGGGGTCGTAGTTGACTCCCTGTATCTCGTGGATCATCGTATCGATGAGGCCGGTCTGCTCCCAGTGGTCGCCGGGGGTTGACGGGCCGCTCACCGAGAAGGCGCTCTCGTCGCCCCAGCGGTACTCGTCCAGCCCATGCCGCGAGTCGCCCTCTGTGGTTGCGTATGCGCGGCTGCCGTCGGGCGTGAAGGCAACCTGGGCATTGAACTGTCCGGACGGGGATTGTCCGGCTGCTTCCCAGTCGGGGCAGCACTCTTCGAGCGAGTCCGAGCGGAGCACGAGGACGCCTGCACAGCACGGAAGGACATTCTCGCCGTCGGCATGGTCGCCATCATCGCTGAACCAGTCGTCGATCTCCGATGACCAGCGCCATCCGGACGCTAGCGCCTCTGGCAGAAAACAGCCGGCAAGGGCTGGACCGCCCATGTCACAGCTTCCATGGTAGGCGATGCTTGTGACCCACGGATTCTGCTCGTGGCTGAGCAACTCCCGGGAGATGGACGTGTCGTTGAGCCAGAACATGAAGCCACCCTCGCCAACCGTACTGTCGTTGGCAGGGTTGACCTCGATACCGTTTACCGCGAGCAGGAGAACGCGGCGGTCGGATTCATCCGCCTTGTAGTCGTCCGGCAGGGCGAGGTCGGTGACGTGTAGCAGAAAGAATGCTGATAGGGAAGCGTCGGAATGGATAGCGGAGTTGTACGGGGTGATGGCCACCGGGAAGTCGTCGAATTCGGCCGGGGTGTTCCACGACTCGCTGTCCCAGTCGCCCATCGCTACGTGGTATCCGGTGTAGGGGTCTCCGTCCTGCTCCTCCGTGTATGCCAGCATTACGGCCACGACGGCGGAGTCGTCCCCGTACGCAGGGGAGAAGGCGACGGATGTTACCGCATATATATCCATGCGGGTGCCGGCGCCACCGGAGCCGGACCACGCATCGGCCCAGCCGGGGTAGTCGCCGGAGTCATCCCAGCCTGGGGCCCACGCAGCGCCGGGCTCCAGGCGCCACACGCTGCCGCCGGATACAGGGTCCAGCGTACCGACAGCGATACTGCGGCCACCGTCGGTCCCGGGTGACACGTCCGCGCAGAGTATCTCTCCGCGGAGTTCGCCGCAGCCGATGTAGTGGAACTCGTCCGCTCCATTGTCTGAGCCGACGACGAGAGGCTGATGCAGCGCGTCATAGCCGCAAATGATGACGAGGTCATCGTCATCCGGCGCCGCGGCAACGGCGCTGAAGAACACGAAGTCGTTCCATGAGACGGAATCGTCGTTGCAGTCGGGAAGGCCGACGGCATCGAGGACGGTGTCGGTCAGGTCTTCCCACGTGACGCCGCCGTCGGTGGACTTCCACAACCTTGGAGCCTGCCCCGCCGAGATGCTGTCGTCCGAATACGAGTTCTCGATGCAGCCCGGCGGGGCGTTCCAGGCGCCTATCGCGTAGATGGTTTTGCCGGACGACCCGGCGATGTCGAAGCTGATGATGTCTGAGCCCGGGAGGATGAGCAGGTCCTTGTGCGTCGGCGTCTGGTATTGCTCCCACTGCGAGGGCTGCGGCGCGTACGCCTCCGCCCGAGAGGGACTCGCGCTCTGGGCCGCCAGGAGAAGCAGCAGCGCTGCCCCGGCTGCAGCGGGGAGCCGCCGCTTCACGATGTGCTGACCTTCCCCTGTCCGGGCTTCGGCTTCATGAGAGATAGTCGAGGCAAAGTACAACGTGTCGGGCACACGTGTCAATGGGCAGGCCCACGGGAGCAGGTTTGTGGAGGTGGCCGGGTGTTTCTGCGGGTGTGAACGGGGGATTGAAAGTAGACGTTTGCACTACGGGCGATAATGTCGTACAGTTGTAAGAGGTAAGTTGTAGTTGGGGCCATTATCTGCTTCGTTCAATCTCCAGACCGATTCAACCAAGCTCGGGATGACCGTGACTCTGACTGGCCAGATATACTAGAGGAGGAGGTCATCTATTGAGTTTCCAGGACAAGACCATCGTTTGCGCTGATTGCGGTAGTGAGTTCACGTTCACCGCGTCAGAGCAGGAGTTCTTCGCAGAGAAGGGCTTCACGAATGAGCCCAAGCGTTGCCCGGCATGCCGGCGCCAGAGACGGCAACAGCGCGGACCCGCTCAGGGCGTTCAGCGCGAGTGGTAGTAGCCTGTGCCGGCGAAGGCCGGTGCAGATACAGAGAATCAGGGTGGTTACGAAATCGGAGTAGGAGGATTTAGGAGTGAGGATTTACGTAGGCAATCTTCCGTACGAGGCGACCGAGCAGGATCTGAGCGAGGCATTTGCCGAGTTTGGTGAAGTCGAGACGGTCAGCATGGTGACGGACAAGTTCACCGGGCGTTCAAGGGGTTTCGCATTTGTCGAGATGCCCACGAAGGCTGAAGGCGAGGCGGCTGTCGAAGGCCTGAACGGAAAGGCTTTCCTGAACAGGAACCTCGTCGTGAATGAGGCGCGTCCGCGTGAGGATCGTGGTGGCGGTGGTGGTGGATATGGTGGTGGTGGTGGCGGCTACGGTGGCGGTGGCTACGGTGGTGGTGGTGGCTACGGTGGCGGTGGCGGTGGCGGTGGTCGTGGTGGTGGCAAAGGCGGTAGCCGCGGCGGTGGCCGAGGTGGCAGATACTAGATAACGCGTTTACCAGGCATAGGCCGTTGCATCGCCCCTCTTGCGCTACTGCAAGGGCGGATTATTCCGGTCCCGCGCGGGCAGATATCCCGTTCGGGTCCGCCGGTCTGCCGACACCTTCATCTTGCGGTGCAACGCCGTTCGTACTGGACCCACAGGATATGTGGAAGTGTAGAGGAGTTACTTTTGAGTTTTGAATCTTTTGACTTTGATCCGCGTATCGCGGATGGCATCAAGGCGCTCGGCTATGTGACGCCGACGCCGATCCAAGAGGAGGCAATGCCTCCCATTCTGGACGGAAGAGACGTCATGGGGCTGGCCGAGACGGGGACCGGAAAGACAGCTGTGTTCGTGCTGCCCATGTCGGAGCGCTTCCTGAAAGGACCGAGAGGCCGCATTCGTGGCCTTGTGCTCTCGCCGACGCGAGAGCTTGCCCAGCAGACGCACGAGGTGCTCATCGCGCTCGGCAAGCAGACCAGGCTTCGCAGCGTCACCATATACGGCGGTGTCGGCTATGAGCCGCAGATAAAGAAGCTGCGCAGCGGCGTTGAGTTCGTTGTGGCCTGTCCGGGCCGCCTGCTCGACCTCGTAGGCAGGGGGGTCGTCGACCTGTCCAGTGTCGAGGTGGTTGTGCTTGACGAAGCTGACCGGATGCTTGACATGGGCTTCCTTCCGGACATACGACGGATTCTGCAGTTGCTCCCACGTGAGCGACAGACGCTGTTGTTCACGGCAACTATGCCTCCGGACATCCGCCGCCTGACGCAGGACTTCATGCGCCGGCCGGTTGTTGTTCGAGTAGGGGAGGAGGGCCCCGTGAAGGGGGTCACGCATGAACTGTATCCGGTGGCGCCGCATTTGAAGGCGGCGCTGCTTGTGGAGCTTCTCCGCCGCACCAAGACGGGCCCTGTGCTTGTGTTCACGCGAACGAAGCACCACGCGACACGGCTGGCTGAACGCCTGCAGAGGAGTGGATTCAGCGCGACATGCCTGCAGGGCGACATGTCGCAGAGCAAGCGGCAGGCTGCGATGGATGGATTCCGCAACGGCAAGATTGACATACTGGTGGCGACTGATATCGCCGCCCGTGGCATCGACGTGCCGGACATCTCGCACGTGGTCAACTTCGACATGCCGGACACCGTTGACGGGTATACCCACAGGGTCGGACGCACTGCGCGTGCGAGCCGCACGGGCAACGCCATCAACATCGTGACCCGCGATGACGTCGACGTTGTCAACGCAGTCGAGGCTCGACTCAACGAGCGGCTGGAGTGCCGTAGCGTTGAGGGCTTCGACTATGAGGTTCCGGCCTCTGCCGCCGCAAGGCCGACGTCGCGGCCGTCACGGCCATTGGGGCCATCACGACCGGCTCGCAGGCCGGAGCGACGCCGTATGTCCGCAGCCGCCTAGACTGCAGTCGCCGTACTGTGAGCACACGGGGTGAGGGTTCTTTGGAACCCTCACCTCTTTCTATTTGGCTCAGCCCTGCGGTCTTCCCGTGCGCCGCTGCGTAGCGCTGCCAGACCCTGGCACCGGTGAGAAAGAATCGGGCCGCCTCCGGGCGGCCTGACGTGTTCGCCGGGCCAACCGGTCTGGTTCCCTCTGAGAGTCCTTGTCTACCGACACCTGCCACAAGTCTATGCGTGTGCGGATTGCCGCCCTCGCGCTGAATCAGGCTACAACCCCTGCCAGACCTTGTGGGCCGGTTTCTCTCGCCCGTCATTGGAGAGCAGCCCCGACCGGTGTGGGTCGCCCTCGAGGTCGTAGAGCGACCACCAACCGAGGAGGTGGAGGTCAAGGCCCTGTCCTTCTGTGAGTCGACCGGTGACGTTGCGCAGGAACTCGGCCTGTCCTTCCTCTCCACCGAAATCCGGCAGCGAGGACCAGCCGAGCTCGGTGAAGCCGAACGTTTTGCCTTCGAGACCGGCGTCTATCAGAACCGAGGAGTGGTAATCGTCAGGGACATCGGATGGCAGACTGAATCCCTGCACGGCGAAGGGATAGCTCGTGAATACCACAACGTCCAGCTTTGATGGGTCCAGCATGCGCAGCATGGACATGTCGGCTTGCCTGTTCTGGTCGACGATTTCGCGCGAAAAGATACAGAAGACAGTCGTCTGTGGGGAAACTCGTTTGACTGCGTCATATGTCTCTTCGTAAAAGCTCACGAAATGCTGGAAACCGTTCGGGTCGTTCTCGCCGGCGCCATACAGCTCGTACCAGCGATTGACTTCGTTGCCAAGTGAAGGGAAGGCAGGTTGGATGGTGGCAACCGCGGCCAGTGCCGCCCCGGAGTATGCGGCACGGAACGCAGGATCGGCGAGCCCGGCGTAGTCCGTTTCGGCGGGTTGGCTGAGCACCAGTTGACCCGTCGATGGCTCCCTGTCGATGAACGAGAGGTTGACTATCGGGAGCATTAGGTTCGCTCGTGTCAGACCATTGACGAATGTGTCTCCCCACCAGCCCCCAAGGTAGTCCGCCAGGTCCCAGTACCCGCTCCCTTCCTTCCCCACCCACGTACTAACGAACTCCGCGTCCTCTGCGGCCATTGAGTACGCGCCCTCGAAATATCCATCAACGAGGAGAAGGGCCGAGAAGCCCTTGAGATAGCCTCTGCCGGGTTCGCGAGGTTGATCTGCCGGCTCGATAGGGCCGGATCCATCTGAAGACACCAGGGGCTGCATCGCATCTGTTGCGCCTTCGGTGGAAACGGCATCACAGCCCGGTGCAGACACGGTGCAGATGCACCCGAGCAGCAGTCCCGTGATAATTCCCCTTGTAGAGCTGCGATAGACCATGCCGTCTGACGCCATTTTATCCGTGAAGTAAACGAAATCGAATTGCCCTGCCCGGTTCATGTGTGCGGGCAGTACAATAGGGGGCAACAGGACCATGCAGTTGTCCGAGGCTTCTATGCTACGTCGCTTTTCTCTCTACGGGTTTCTGAAGAACCAGCGCTACTTCGAGCCGTTCATCATCCTGTTCTTTCTGCAGCGTGGACTCTCGTTCACTCAGATCGGCTTCCTCATCGCCTTCCGCGAGCTGTTCATCAACCTGATGGAGATTCCGAGCGGCGCCGTCGCGGACTTGTTCGGACGCCGCCGCTGCATGATGCTTTCCTTCGCTGCCTACATCGCGTCGTTCGCGATATTCGGTTTCAGCCGCGACTACTGGCAGTTCTTCGTGGCTATGTTCTTTTTTGCTGTCGGCGAGGCGTTCCGCACCGGCACGCACAAGGCCATGATATTCACGTGGCTGCGCTTGGAGGGGCGAATCGATGAGAAGACGATGGTCTACGGCTATACTCGCTCCTGGTCGAAGATTGGCTCGGCAGTCTCGACGGTCGTGGCGGTTGCCATCGTTCTGCTGACACAGGATTACGCCTGGGTGTTCTTCCTCGCCATCGCCCCATATGTTGCGGGACTCGTCAACTTCATGGCCTATCCGGCTGAGCTGGAAGGGCAGCCCGGCACAGGGGTCGGCATGCGCGAGGTCGTGGTCCATCTCAGGGGCTGCCTCCGTGACTCACTGGCGGTTCGCGGGTTGCGGCGCCTGATAGTGGAGTCCATGTCGTTCGAAGGGGTCTACAAGGCGGTGCAGGACTACCTTCAACCCGTAGTGAAGAACATGGCGCTGCTCATTCCCCTGTTCATCGGCCTGGGAGAGGTCCGCCGCAGCGCACTCATGATCGGACTGGTGTACGTAGTCCTCTACCTGGCCTCCGCCTGCGCCAGCCGGAGCGCTCATCGGCTGACCGCGCACGCCGGGAGTGAAGAAAGGGGCAGCCGCCTGCTGTGGAAGGTGGTGTTCGTCTCGTACTTGGCGCTGGCGGCATTGCTGTTTCTTGAGCTGTACTACGTGGTGGTTGTGGGATTCGTCATCCTTGCCATTGTCCAGAATCTCTGGCGACCCATCCTTATCAGCCGCTTCGATGCTCATGCCGGCGAGACTGAAGGCGCTACCGTGCTGTCCATAGAGAGCCAGGCGAAGTCGGTCTCCACCATGGTGGTGGCGCCGATCTTCGGGGTAGCCGTTGACTTCGTGCGGGCTCAGGGTCCGGGTGGCGAGTTCTGGCCCGTCGCGACCATTGCGGCGGTCATCGCGGCCCTCATTCTGCTCACGCCGCTCAAGGGGAATGGGGAAACGAGAGCGGAGGCGAGGGCCCCTGCGCCGGAGGGACGGAACGCTAGCTGACGCTACCTCAGGCGTCACCGGCTGGGCCGTGGCCGGTCATCGTCGTGTGCGTTCATCAGGTTTCTTTCGCAGGGCCGGCGTCGCGCCCGCGATGTTGCGAGCATGCGCGCACGGAATCCGAGGAAATCCGGAGAAATTGCGGGGAATGCCCAGTGGGTGGACAAAATGGCGCAAATGAGGCTTCCCTCACATTGACTTGACTTGTGCGTTTGGCCGGCGTACACTGGATATGGTAGTTGAGGTGTAGGCCATTTTTGTATTCGTTCGAGTCTTCGTCCATCCCCTCCAGATTCAACCGAGCCCTGAATGACCATCGCTCTGACGAACCGTATCTATTGAAAGAGGAGGTCATTCAATGAGCTATCAGGACAAGTCGATCCGCTGTGCCGATTGCGGCCAGGAGTTCGCCTTCACTGCGTCTGAACAGCAGTTCTTCGCAGAGAAGGGGTTCACCAATGAGCCCAGGCGCTGTCCGACGTGCCGCCGTGCCCGTCGCGATCGTGGTTCGGCATCACAGAGTGTTTCGCGTAGTTGGTAGGCAGCTGCCGCCAACGTGCGGCGTGGCTGCAGTAGTAATCTGCTAGATGCAGAGAAAAGTAGGAGAAGAGTAGTGAAGATTTATGTAGGCAATCTACCATTTGAGACCACAGACGAGTCCCTGGGACAGGAGTTCGAGGTGTTCGGCGAGGTCGTGTCCGCCAACGTCGTGGTTGACAGGGCGAGCGGGCGATCAAGGGGTTTTGGCTTCGTCGAGATGCCGTCCCAGGCCGAAGCTGAAGCCGCGATTGCGGGTCTCAATGGCAAGGACCTGATGGGCAGGGCGCTCACGGTCAACGAGTCAAAGCCCCGCGAGGGTGGTGGTGGTGGTGGTGGTGGCTTTGGTGGCGGACAGCGGCGACGGTACTAGTCATCGCGGTTTCGTTCATCACTCAGTGACTTGGGTTCGGTTCCGTCACGGCAGGTGTTCCGTGTTCGGTAGTCGCGCGCACAATTTGTGCGCGGATGCCGGGGTGGGGCGTTGCTGAAGGCGGAGATGAAGCGCTCTTTGAGGCTGTTGCTACAGCCGGCGAGGGTCGCCACGGATCAGTTCAGAGGGGAGGGCCCTGATGGGGCTCCTCCCCTCTTTGCATTCGGTCTGCATGCCCTGGACTGAGGGCACACGGCAGGCCGACGGTCTGCCAACTCTGCATGTCGGCCTGCTACTCGTAATCGAAGTCGAGGTCGAAGCCCTCAAGGTCCTCGGGGCCCTCCGGCATGAACATCGGCCAGTTGGAGAGCCACTCCGGGTAGCTCGGGCTCTTGACCCGGTCGGAGATTGGGAAATAGGCCTTGAGGTCGATGACTGGAGTGTCGGGCGCAGCGTCTATCCACGGGACGGTCACGACGCCGCTTTCGACATCGACATCCATGATGACACATGTGGTGACCATGATGGGGTTGGGTCGGTACTCCGCGCGGCAGGCGAAGACGCCTGTCTCCCTGTCGGCCGAGTATGGTGGGCAGCATGTGAGTGTGTGGCGCGACTCGTCGTTGTCGGACCGTGTGGCCCACCAGAAGACCATCACGTGGCTGAAGAGGTCGAGTTGCTTGAGGGCAGGGCGGTACTTCTCCAGTATCTCGATACGGAGGTCGCCCTCTTCGCCACGGACGTAGCCTATGGGGCGCAACTGGAATGTGGTTTCCGCTCGTTTGCTACGTGACATGAGAGCGATTCCTCCCTTGTATTCCTTAGAGCGATGCTCAAGACCCTCTGGAGCCGCGGACTTCCCCGGCTTCTGCCAGTATGGAAACTCCAGACGGTTCCCACATGAACGGGGACTGCGCTCCCTCTGCCACCTTGGAACGGTCGGTCGTAACGGGTCCAGGGGTTCGGGCACTGCCGATTGTATCGAAAGACGGTGGGGTCTTCCAATTGGCAGACGTGGGAGGTCCGTCCGGCCAGAGGAGAAGGCCACCCGCGTTGACTTGTTGCCCACCTGTCCGCAGAAACGAGTACGCCGCCTGCCCCAGTTTGTGGATGAGTCCGACTACTTCTCCGGTGGCCCTTGCGGCGTTTCGGCGCTATGGCTCGCGGCAGGGCTTTGCTGTCCGGTGGCAGGTGCAGGGGTACGCAGCCAGTAGACCATGAGGGCTGTCTGGGCGGCGCTGAGAGCCACGAAATACCATGCCCAGGTCGGCCAGCCCAGGAAGAGAGGGCCTACCTCACCCCAGCGCCAGAAGTCCTGCGCGGCGAGGAAGAGCAAACCGAATCCGGCGAGGGAGAAGGCCGTGCGCCGGGCGAGGGATGGTCTGCCTTTCAGCCGGTGCAGGGGCAAGGCTACCACGTAGGCGATGATGGCTCCGGCGATTGCCGGCACGGCGGGCAGGAACCCGAAAGTGGGCAGGAGGTGGAGGGTATAGGCGAGGACAAGCGCCTCCCCTGTGATGATGGAGGCCAGAGCCGCTGCAGGACGCGGGGTCTTCAGGTAGAGCCCGAAGAAGACTGTCGGGAACAGCACGGCAAGGCCCGTGAACGCCTGAGTGGCAATCTGCAGGATGGTGGCTGGAGGGTTGATGGCGAGGGCAAACCCGGCGATGGCGAGGCCCAGGACGAAGAAGCGGCCCGTGCGTCCCGTCGTGTCGGGCTTCCGTAAGATGAGGGGATGAAGGTCTCGTGTGAATATGGAGGACAGCGTGAGGAGCTGAGAGTCCATGGTGGACATCAGGGCAGCCAGCCCCGCGGTGAGGATGAGTGTACCCATGAAGTCGCCGCCGATGCTCGTCATCAGGAGAGGAACGATGTTGTCAGCGGCCTTGTCGGTCAGTCCCGGGAAGCTGAGCCTTCCCATGACACCCAGGGCGACGGGCGGGAAAAAGGCCAGCGTGCAGATGGCGGGATAGCACAGCATGGTGCGGCCGAGCACTCGCTCGCTTCGTGCCGTGTAGAAGCGCTGAAAGAGCTGTGGAAACATGGGGTCGCAGAAGAACCAGAGCATCAGGTAGGAAAACCAGATGGCGGGTGTGTAGAAGCCCGTGCCGCCCGGGCGTGAGAACAGCTCCGGGTGAAGTTGCAGCGCCTCGTTCGCAGCGCTGGACAGCCCGCCGAAGTGGGAGGCGACCAGGAGCAGCGCAACTACCATCAGCGTTGCCATCAGCAGTCCCTGGAAGACGTCTGTCCATGCCACGGCCCTGAAGCCGCCCCGGACGGTGTAGAGCACGATGATGAGGGTTATCAGGCCTGCGCCTACGGCCTGGGGCAGTCCAAAGAGGCTGTTGAGGACCAGTCCGGCGGCCAAAGGCTGCAGCGCGAGGTAGGGAACGGTGAAGACGACCATGACGAGGGCAAACAGGGCGCTCAGCCCTCGATGATTATAGATGGAGCCTATTAACTCGGCAGGTGTGATGAGGCCGCGGGCACGTCCGAGCTGCCATATCCTGCGGCCGAGCAGCCAGAAAGTGAGGGCCATGAACCCTGTGCCGAAGGCCATGATGGGAAAGAAGGCGAGGCCGTCGCGGTACCCGGCTCCGGATGTGCCGAACACGGTGAAGGCGGAGAAGTTGGTGGCAGCCATGGTCCCGAGGAGGACGAAGACGGAAAGGCTGCGGCCGGCCAGGAAGTATTCCCCCGGGCTGTCTTTGAGCCGTCTCCGCGCCAGGAAGCCGATAGACAGCACAATGATGAAGTAGGCCGCGAGTACGCTGATTCTTGTGAACAACGGTTGACTCTCTCCCGGACGAGACGCTCCGCTGCGTCGGATACTTGTTTCCGCGAGGCGTCAGCCCCGAGGAAGTGAATGTACAGGCTTGCAGTCGCATGCTGCAAGATGGAGCGGGAGGGAAGAGAGGCTCGGAAGAAGCCTCCGGCAGCGCCGGCTCACCCTCGCATGTGTGGTGAGAGCATCCCTGCAGCTCTGCTCCCCGCGGAACAGGTCAGCAGGATAGACTCTCCCGGTCAGCCGGCATCGAGACCCTGTCTCTCCTGGTCGGCTGCAATTCCTGAGGGAGCAAGAGCATACTCCTCGCACTGAGAGCATCTCCGAGGGCTTTGTCCCGGGCACCAAAGCCGAGTCCGGACCCGCCGCCAGAGCCCATTTGTGAGCCAAACTTGCTATGATGGGTTGCTGACATCGCGACTGTCGGTTCAGGCTTCTGTGGCTGAGCCGGGATGTCGGACCGCCTCGGCCACGCACGGTCTCGAGGGCATACCTTTCGTCTGAACTGTCACGTGATGAGTCTGATAGCTACACAGCCGGGACCTGGCAGGACCGGGCGTCCGCGCCGTGCCTGGCGGGAGCTATCGCACAGGTTGATGGGGGACAACAGCGAACGAGCCAGATTCGTGCGAGCCGGCATACTCGCCGCGGGGATTCCTGTGCTTGTCAGCTTGTTCTTCGTGTTGAAGAACAAGTGCGCGTTGCTTGCGCTCTTCCTGTATACGATCTCTGCGAATTCCTTCATACCATTTCCGCATGAGCCGGCAGTGCTCTACTACGGCGCCATGTATCCTCCGCTGACTGTGGCGCTCATTTGCGGCGGGGCTACCTGCATCAGCGCTCTAATAGACTACTCTGTTCTGGGAACAGCTTTCACGCATAGGAAAGCCGTGGGATTCAAACAGGGGAGCAGGCTGTACAAGCTCGCGGAGCGCTACTTCAATCAGACTCCTTTCTGGACTATGGCACTTGCAGGCTTCAGCCCCGTTCCCTTCTATCCCTTCAGAGTTATGGGGATTGCCTCGGGATACGCAAGGTGGAAGTATGTCCTGTCAACCTTTGTCGGCAGGACCCCGCGCTACTATATACTTGCCTGGGTGGGGGACGAATACTCTATCCCCGGGGAGTATGTTGTCCTGCTTTTCGTGATCATGGTGCTCCCACCTATCATAAGGCTTGTACACAAGAGGTTTGCCACACATGGGTCACAGTAGATGCGTGATGTTCCTGTTTGACGGGGCAAGATATGACGTCTTTGCCGACCTGTTGCAGGCAGGCAAGCTTCCGAACATCAGTAGATACATACTGGCGGAAGGGACCTTCCTGAAGGGGTATTCGACACTGCCCACAACCACCGGTCCTGCGCACATACCGTTCCTCTACGGAGTCTATGCCGGCAAGGCAGGCGTCCCCGGGATAAGATGGTTTGAGAAGAGCAAAGCAAAGAGGACTCTCGTTTCGAACTCCGGTATGCGGTCCTATGTTGGCACGGGCTGCTTCTCCATGGGAACCGATATCGAAGACAGCTATGTTCCCTTGTATGGCTACTTCTCAAGGCCGACAAACATATTCGGACATCTGGACAGGAATCACCATGTCAGGATGAAGTCCAACAGACTCCAGAAAAGCTGGTACTACATCCGTGCACACCGCACAAATGAATGGGAGGTAGTGGACAACACTGCTGCACAGTCGGCGAGGAGGTGTGTCGAGGAAGGGATTGACTTCGTGTTCTCCCTGTTTCCCGGGATCGATGAGATAACACACCTCACCTATCCGACTCATGAGAGGGTCCTGAGCCAGTACTGCAGGCTCGATGAACTCGTAGGAGAACTCTTCCACGGTCTTTCGGAAGAAGAGGTGAGACAGATACTGTTCTTCATAGTCAGTGACCACGGCCTCACCACCACTCATACCCACGTTCCTCTGGTTGGTTTGTCCGAAGAGGCAGGGTTCACCCCGATATTCTATCCCCGGATACGAAGGCATAACTACGACATAGCAGTCCTCGAGAGCGGCAATGCACTCGCGTCCATATACTTCATGGAGCCGATAAGAAATAGGCCGGCCCTCTACAAGGAGCTTGTCGGCGTTGACAAGAACCGCAGGTTCATGGACGGTCTGATGAGTCACGAAGGGATCGACTTCGTGGCCTACAGGGTGGACGACTCGGTCCTGGGTGTCAGTAACAGATACGGTGAACTGACCCTGGATTTCAACGAGTCGGGATATGTGACACTGGCGGCAAGCGGTGAGAACCCCCTGCAGTTCGGACTCGATGAATGCAGAGTCGCAGTGAGTGAGACACTCGACTTGACGAAGAAG
>CAZQML010000054.1:0-3305 GCA_964594245.1 uncultured Dehalococcoidales bacterium
CCGCCGACTTCCTCCGCCTGCGCCGAGATGGTGATCTTCCCCGCCTTGAGTTCAGCTCCAGGCGCCACGCTTAGACGAACGATGTTGCTCGCATCGCGCGCAAACACGGCGCACATGCGGGCAACACGAGTCAACTCGCCCACATCCGCAACAGCCCTGGTCGTGTAGCTCTTCGGAATCACCTGAGAGTAATTCGGGAAGGTCCCCTGAAGAAGCTGGGAGACAATCTCCGCGCTATTCAGGCGAAACAGGGCCTGGCTCTTCTGTTCGTTGATGGTGATGACAACAGGCTCTTGTTGATCGCCCAGCAGTCTATTCACCTCGTTGAGCGTGCGCGCGGGGATGATGACGGTCGTCTTGCCCTCAACTGTCTTTGCCAGGGGCATGCGATACACAGCCAGTCTGAAGCCATCGGCCGCGGCCAGCGTCAGCTGTTCGCCCTCGAACTCGGTATTGATGCCGGTCAGCACGGGCCGTGACTCATCCGTCGCAGCCGCCATCGCCACGCGAGAAATGCCATCCCGCAACCCTTCGGCGTCAACCTCCGCACTGATTCCGTCCGCCACTTCGGGGATAGGGGGAAAGTCCTCAGCGTCGATGCCGTTTACATGCGCCTGAAAGCGGCCGCACGTAAGCTGCACGGTCCGGCCACCTTCGGGCATCTCTATCGCCACAAGCTCGTTGGGGAGAGAGTTGATGAACTCCGTGACCAGCCGTGCCGGGACTGTGATACTGCCCTCTTCTTCTACGTTGGCGCCCACCCAGCAGGTGGTGGCCATCTCGAGGTTCGTCGCGACGAGCTTCAGACGCGAGTCTTCAGCGACGATGAGGATGTTCTGTGCGACCGGCAGAGTGGACCTCACGGCCACCGCTCTTCCGACTGTGCCCAGTCCGCGACTGAGGTTCTCCTGCAGACACGACACCTTCATTCGCCTACCTCCTCGGGTCCAAGGTGCCTTATCATACTATCGGCACCTACCGGCGTCAATGAATTCACGAAGCAGCTTGCGCGCGTCGGCGGCAGCTCTTCCACGATGGCTGACCCGGTTCTTTACATCCGCCGGAAGCTCCGCCATCGTGCAATCCAGCTCCGGCAGGAAGAACGCAGGATCGTAGCCGAACCCCTTCTCGCCACGTGGCTGCTGCACTATGAACCCGGCGCATTCACCGCGACAGAAGCTGACATCACCGTCAGGCGTCGCTATGGCGATAACACACACGAAACGGGCTGTCCGGCGCACCCGGGGCACACCTTCCAGCTTGTGCAGAAGATAAGCAACCCGCTCGGCATCGGTGGCATCGTCGCCGGCGTAGCGCGCAGAGTAGACGCCGGGTTCTCCGCCAAGGGCGTCCACCTCAAGGCCCGAGTCGTCCGCGAGCGTCACCAGCCCCGTGCGGACGGCGCACGTGGAGGCCTTGATGCGCGCGTTTTCTTCGTAGGTGCTGCCCGTCTCCTCGACGTCGCCCGAAACGCCCGCGTCCGCCAGGGACAGTAGCTCGCAATCGAGACCCTCAAGAAGGGCGCCGTACTCGGCAACCTTGCCCCGGTTCGCGCTCGCAATCAGCAGTCGCGGTCTACTCGTCATCAATCGGCTCGAAGCGCGGCGCAAGCCTGTTACTCACCTCGGGCATGGTCGTGTATTCCATCGCATCAAGCGGCAGGCGATGCGGCTCGAACGGCCCCATAGTCCGAAGCATGTCCGCGGCCTGGAGCGCCTTCTGTCTTGCAGTGTCGAAGGCGATATCGCCCAACAGGTCTGTTGGACCCACAAGCACCCCGTCCGCAAGCTGGAAGCCGGCGGCTATGACCCGGGGTGGACCATCAAAACGCGTGCATACGGCCATGTCAAACCCCACAGGCATGAGGGGCCCATGGTGGGAACCCCGCATCCAGCCCTCAACGATGTTGACCAACGCAAAAGGCTCAAGAACCTCACCTACTGCGGGGAACGTTCCCTGGCACCTCACGATACACACGGGGTCGTCCTTTCCCACGTAGCGTCCAGCCATGAGGCTGAGCCTCTGAGTCGAGGCTGATGCCGCTACCAGACCCGTGTCCCGGTGCCAAACGTTCTTGACCGCGAAATGACCCGGCGAGCCAAGGTACACCAGCATGTCGTATATCTCTTCCGGGGTGTTGAATAGTATCCTCTTGCCCTCGAGAACATCGTGCACCTCGAAGCTGAAGCCGCAATGCAGATTGGGCGCAATGACCAGACCGGGAGTGTTGAACGGGTCGGCGAACATGCGGTAGAGAGGAAGATTCCAGGCTCCTGACGCGCACTTATCCGCCATGAAGACGATGACCGTCTCAGCCTGTCTCTCCTCGATGGCCATCTCCGCCAGGCCGGGCCCCATCCCTTTCACATTGCCTGAGAACGCATCGGCCAGAAGGTCCTGTCCGGCGCCGTGTAGTCGCAGACGCTTCGCCACCTCGGTGCACTCTGTAAATATGTCCCAGGCGAGATGATGGATCTGCTCGCTGTCCTCGCCGTGATGGTGAGTCATGATGAGCTGCAGGTCATCACCGCAGTGAAGCACGCGGTAGTCGACCACCATGCCCTTCTTCCTGGCGTCTGCAAGGAGTTCGTCCGCCCTGGCCAGCGTATCCGGGTGTGTTACGGAGTGGCCAACCCAACCACCGATGTCCGCCTTGATTGCACTCAGAGTTATCTCCACAAGCACCTCCTTTCTCGACGTGCCGCAAGGTTGGACGAGGTTGAACAGAAAGCTGCGGCTTAGCGGGGGCCGTGCGGGAGTACCCTCATAAATTGTAGCAGCGGCCTCCGGTGGAATCAAGGATTTTCAGGCGCCGCTCAAGGCTTGTGCGCCGTCCGGCGCCGGCCCGACAAGACGGCGCGCAACTCACAGCCAGAGCTTCGACAGTTCGGACCGGCACATTCGCGAAGAGGGTAAATCCAGATGCACGTCACGACGTTTCCGGCAACCCTCGTCTGCCTTGAGCGGCCGGAAGGTCGACCCACCTGTTGCGGGACGTGCTAGCATGAGGTCCTGGCGGAGCTGGACTATGACCGACAGCACAACCCTTTCGCAGCTCAAGGAGCAACTGCGCCTGCACCGGATGCGGGCGACCAAGCGCCTCGGACAGCATTTCCTCATTGACTCTGACGTTCTCGAGGACATCGCGGCCGCCGCCGACCTCAGAGAGGAAGACACGGTTGTAGAGGTCGGCCCGGGCACCGGTCTCCTGACGGCGATTCTCGCAGCACAGGTGGCCGAAGTCATCGCCGTTGAGATTGACCCCAGAATGGTCAAGTTGCTCCGGGAGACACTGCGCTCGGCAC
>CAZQML010000055.1:0-2953 GCA_964594245.1 uncultured Dehalococcoidales bacterium
CCCGCCAACTTCCTCGTCCTTGGCGTGGTCTACTTCCTGCTGGGCTACTCCGTGTTCGCCGTGCTTTCGGCGGGCATCGCCGCCATCAGCCCCACCGTTCGGGACGCACAGGGAGTGGCAGGGATATTCACCCTCTTCTGCATGGCCCCGTTCTGGTTCTTCTCGCTGCTTCTCCTCTTTCCGGACAGTCCCGCGTGGGTCGTCCTCAGTATCTTCCCCTTCTCTGCGCCGGTGCTCATGCTGCTCAGAGTGAGCATGACCGGTGTGCCGGCGTGGCAGCTCATCGCCAGTATCACGGTACTGGCATTGTCCATCGTTGGTGGGGCTCTGCTGGCGGCCAGGCTCTTGAGGACCTACCTGCTGATGTATGGCAAGAGGCCGGGCCTCAGAGAGATTGTTCGGAACCTGCGGAGCGGATAGGGTGTGGCTGGAAGGCCACAGCTCACGAAGCCGGAGACGCAATCGGAGACGCGACACGATGACGTCTTTGTGCGCCAATTCGGGGGACACCATACTCATTTCCGCAAGCGAGCGGACAGGAGCTACAAGGCGTCGAGGCGCGCGATGCGAGTGACAGGTCCAGTCGTGGTCTAGCGTGTGTCCGACTTCATGGTGCCGCACGTCCTGCCGACGCACGAACGCACAGTTGTCCGCGTGCCGGCCTTGCCTTCCTCGACAGGGCCGAAGGACTGCTCGGCCGGCGTCTGCGGCGCGGCAAGCCTGGCCCTGCGCGTACAGACCCGAGATTAGTATCGTGTCCCCGGAACTAGTCCTTCACTGTGACATCTTCCGGTTCAGCTTCCGGAAAGAGCACGCGAAAGATGCTGCCTTGGCCGGGTGTACTCTCGACCTCGATGCTCCCACCATGGGCCCTGGCGATTCTGCGAGCTATTGAGAGCCCAAGGCCTGCGCCCCCTGACGCGCGTGAGCGTGCCTTGTCAACACGGTAGAAGTCCTCGAAGATGTGCGGCAGATGCTCCTTCGAGATGCCAACCCCTGTATCCTGGATTGACACGACGGCCGAACCATCCTTCTTCTGCAGCGACACGGTCACGGTGCCGCCTCGTGGCGTGAACTTGCGGGCGTTATCAACCAGAACGACAAACAGCTGCCGCACCTCCACGGGGTCGCCCAGCACCACGCAGTCGCTGTTTCCGGCCCAGGCGACTGTGAGGTCGCCATCCTCGAAGAGCGAGTGCATCCCGGCCAGAATCCCGTCCAGCGTCTGCCTCAGGCTGAGCCTGTCACGAACTCCAGATGCGGCTCCCTGGTCCATTCGAGCCACCCGGAGGAGCCTGTCAATAAGCCCGCCCATGTACTCCGCCTCGCGGGAAATCGTGTCGAGGGCCTCGCGATATCCTTCATCACCTCTCTGGCGGCGAAGCGCCAACGTCGCCTCCGCTCTGATAACGGCCATGGGTGTGCGCAACTCGTGTGAGGCGTCGCTGGTGAACTGGCTCATCCGGTTGAACGTCTTCTCAAGGCGGGCAATCATCTGGTTGAGCGTTTCCGAGAGTCGCCCCAGTTCGTCGTTGCTCTTGACCTCTATCCGTCGCGACAGGTCCGAACCTTGAATCTCTCGTGCCGTCCGCGCAATCTCTTCCACCGGCTTCAAGGCACGGTTCGCCAGAAAGACTCCTCCAATTCCTGCCAGCCCAACTGTGATCAGCACAGCGAGTATCGCGACCTGTCGAAGGCTGGCAAGCACACTCTCCACGTCTTCTGTCCGGCGGCCGACAACCAGGACAGCGCCTGTGGTTCCATCGTCCCCGAGGCTGGTCACCAGCACACGAAACTCCTGCCCGTCCGCCGACAGCATTGTACGAAACACGCCTTCTTCATCGGGCGCGAGGCCGCGAGCAGTGTCAGGCGTGGTCAATCCCTCATAGTAGCCCCAGCCCCACAGAACCTGGCCTTCCGCGTCCAGCACGAGAACCAGGTCGCCGGCGGAACGAAAGACCTCATCCACGTCATCAAGGGCCACGATTTCGCCATCTTCGGAGTTCAGGGTGCTCTCAGCCTGCTCGGCCATCACAGCGAGCGACTCGTCGAGCGAGCGATACAGGCTACGAGACATCAGGGCCTCAGCCGAGGCGGCAAACAGGAAGAGCGAGGCGCCGAGGATTGCGACGAACCACAGAGTGAGCCGGAGTCGCACGCTCATGGACCGTCTCATGTCGCCCTCATTCGATACCCGGCGCCGCGAATCGTCTGTATCAGGCCGGATTTGCCGGGCTCGTCGAGCTTGGCACGCAGTCGCCGGATGTAGACGTCGACCACGTTGGACCCTCCGACGTAGTCCTGGTCCCACGCATGCGTTTCCAGCATAGTCCGCGTGACCACCACGTTTGGATGCCGCATGAAGTACTCGAGGATCGCATACTCTTTGCTCGTCAGTTCGATTGAACGCTCGCCCCGCCGGACGTCACGCGTAAGTGTATCCATCACCAGGTCGCCCACGGTGAGCTCCGGGGTCCGCGTCGTGCTTTCACGCCGCAGCAACGCCCGCACCCGCGCGAGCAGCTCGTCGAACGCGAAGGGCTTGACCAGATAGTCGTCCGCACCGGTGTCCAGTCCTGTCACACGATCCTCAACAGTGTCCCTGGCAGTGAGCATGAGGACTGGGGTGCTTATGTTCCTTGCTCTCAGATGGCGACATACCTGAAGACCGTCTCTCCCGGGCAACATGATGTCCAGGATAATTACGTCGTAGTCAGCAGTCTCCGCAAGATACTGGCCCTCTTCTCCGTCGTCTGCCACGTCCACGGCATAGCCTTCCTCGATCAGTCCGCGCCTCACGACGCTACTGATGCGACCGTCGTCTTCAACCACGAGAATTCTCATCGCGTTTAGGCTAGCCATCCCGGCATGTCAAGTCTAGTACAGAAACATGAACCGCAGATGAAACGCGTAGCGTCCAGGAATACTTGCGCAAATAGTGTCCGTTTCATGC
>CAZQML010000056.1:0-12273 GCA_964594245.1 uncultured Dehalococcoidales bacterium
GGGCTTCCTTGCGCATGTCCCAGTCCTCCACATTCGCCTGCCTCTTCGCACCCGTCTGGTGCCCTACAACAAGCGTACAGCCGGCATCCCGCAACTCGTGGCAGAATGCTACGAGCGGCGAGTCAGCTGCAACCGGGCCCACGTCATGACCGCCCATGATACGGTCGAGATTGTCGATAATGACGAGCGGGGCACCCCGTTGCTGCCTGATGAGACTCCTCAGCCAACCACGCCTCTCAGTGTCGTAGAGGAGGAAACCACAGCGGGAATAGCACTCAAGGGGAACCTTCGCCAGGTCGACATCGAGCCCACGAGCGAGCCTGCTGAAGCGACGTTTGAAGCTCGCGGTGCCGGAATCCTCATCAATGAGAATCACATGCTGCTGCTGGACACGGAACGCTTCGAGGAAATCGTGTCCGCTCGCAACAGACACGGCAAGTTGCTCGGCAAGCCATGCCTTGCCCGAGTGCAACTGCCCCATGAGGGCAACCGAGCTGCCGGAAGGAATGAGCCCCTGTACAAGCCATCTCTCCATGCTGCACCCCCTCATTCCACAGAGTGTCTATGGACAAGTATCCTACAGGCAGCGGATTTGTCAAGGCAACGTAGCGTCGCTACGCGTCCCGAGCACGCAGGCCTGGCCGGAAGAGGCCGGCGTACATGTCACCCCTTGCCGGACTCGAATGGGTGACCGGGGCCGGAGAAGTCAGGCCTGTAGTATGACGACGCTTCCGGCTCTTGCACCCAGACGTGCTCGAAGCCGAGAGCGGCCGCTAACTGCACCACTTTCCCGTACTCAGCTGAAGTCACCCGGCGCGACAGCACCGGCATGTCCAGCGCCAGATGGGCGGGGTAGTACTGGGCCATGATGCTCAGGGTAACAGTGTTGGACAGTTCTTCCGCCAGCCAGGAAAGAGACTCACGACTCCCAGCCAGCCCACCGGGCAGAACGAGGTGTCGGATAATCAACCCTCTTGCAACGGCGCCCTCTTCATCAAGGACGAGGTCCGGCCCGACCTGACAGTACATCTCCTTGATGGCCGCACGGGAGACGCCGACGTAGTCCCGCGCTCCCGAGAGACGCGCGGCCACAGTGTCGGACGAGTACTTGAGGTCCGGCAGGTACACATCCACGATGCCCCCGAGCAGTCGGAGGATATCGGGCGAATCATATGCGTTGGTGTTGTACACAAGAGGCAGCCGCAGGCCGCGTGGAATCGCCAGCAGCAGCGCCTCTACTATCTGGGGCACGAAGTGGGTCGGCGACACCAGGTTGATGTTGTGACAGCGCAACTGGTCCTGGAGTCGAAGCATCTCTGCCGCGAGCTCTCCGGCCGTCACCCCATCCCGGGCGTGCAGCTCAGGCATCTGGCTTATCTCGTGGTTCTGGCAATAGACGCAACGCAGGTTGCAGTTGGCGAAGAACACCGTGCCACTTCCGCGGCTGCCCGACAGCGGAGGCTCTTCTCCCCTGTGTTCACAGGATGCGGCAACCAGCGGCTCGAAGGCAGAAGAGCAGTAGCCCACCCGGCCGTTCAATCTGTCAACCCCGCAACCGCGGGGGCAGATATCACACGCGCCCAGGCGCTGCACCAACTGTTCCGCTCGCCTGTGCAACTCGCCCGACTCGAAGAGAGCCACGTATGACGGCACCTGTTGCGCGCCGGTCGGAGACGTGTCTTCCATGCTGCGTTTCATCCCGGGACAAACTGTCCCGACTGCCGGGAGCAGCTCCGTTGCATCACACTCCCTAATGATAGCCTGTCCTGAGGGCACGGCGACATCGCACGCTGCGACAGTTCGCGTCAGCCCGAGCAGGCGCAGGCCAGCATGGGAAGCGGCATCAGCAAATGTCCCTTCCGCACCGAGCGCATTGTCCCGCGCCCATTGCAGGGCGTATCCTGACACGTCGCACGGACAGTCCGTCCAGGATGGAGACCCGCGACAGGAGCCGGATTGATGGAGAGCCAGAGGTCAGGCCGGATGCAGCTCTTGAGACTGCTCTCGCAGCTCGAGGAGGCGCCGGGAGACTGGGACACGGTCTATCTGCGCAACGACTCGTTGAGCGCCCGACACACACGCCCCGTGTTCCCCTCCACGGACCACAGACTCCTCCGGGTCGACTCGCTCATGGAGGACGAACAGCTGCAACGGGAACTTGCGAGGTACGGCACAGGGCTGGTGCTCTTCCATTCGACCAGCGCCACCTACGCCATTGCGGCCCCGTTCTCAGTCAAGTCCGACCTGCTCAGCACAGGCAGGCCCGACACGAAGCCTCTTCGCCAGATGATGGAGCACCCACACAGGATTGCGCTCCTGCTCGTCACGTGGGGCGCCTACGTTGCGGCGCTCTACAGGGGAACCGAACTGCAGCAGCTGAAGCGTGGCACGGGACACATCCACCCACCACACAAGAAGGGTGGCAGCAGCCAGGCGCGATTCGCGCGCAGAACCGAGGAGCAGCGCAGGGAATTCCTCAAGAGGGTGGGCAACAGGATTGACGAGGAATTCGGCGACGAAGCCGTGGACTACGTCTTCTTCGGAGGGAACCGCCTCATCCTCAGACCGCTTGCAGGCCACTCGCGCTTCGTCAAAGAGTCCGCACCTCTGCTGGCGCCCCGAATCCTCGGTGCGAAGCGGGCAACACGGGACGCACTGGACGGGGCTCTTGCAGAGGCCTACAGCTCAGTGCTGTTTCGCGCCTGAGCAGCGCTTGCCAACGCCACCACCCATCACCAGATATCCCGCCCACGGACGGAGGCGGCCCGGCCATTCGCCAGCCCCGCACAAAGAAGAAGGAGCCGTCAATGCGGCTCCTTCTAGGACTCGACAGAAAGCCGGGTTATGCTTTTCCGATGCGGAACACCTTCGTCCCACAAGTGGGGCAAGAACCCTGCATCGCAGGACGTCCGTTCTTCAGGGTAATCTGCTTGACGTCCCTGATCTCGACCTTCTTCCGGCACTTCATACAATACGCTGTGGCCATAACACCCTCCTCTCGATAAACTGAGCTCGTACCAAAGCCTGAAGCTAGTTTTACTAGATGACCATTACGTTGTCAATACCTTTGGGCACTGTTTCGGCGTAAAACCACTCGGGCGGCAACCAAAAACGCGATTCCGAACAGAAGCAGCACCTTCCGAACCACTGGCATCACGGTCCAGAGACCCTCCTTCGTGCTGTCGAACCACAATCGCCATTCGATTTCAGGGAATTGGAAGAATCTCCTGCCCGTTTCAGGGTCCTGTTGGTGGAACTTCGCACGGGGATTCTCGAATGCCGTCTCCGGCTTGCCTTCGTACTCAATCCACACGTGCACAAACGAGCTATTGACCCTGTAGGGTATGTCGAGTCGCTCGAACACAGACGCCAGCACGACGGCTCTCGCCTTGCAATCGCCCTCGCGTCTCTCGACAATCGTCTCTGTCGAGGGGAAATACCACGGCATTCCGTTCACTTCCCAATCGTAGCGATACGGAATCATCAGAAGAATCGCCTTCTCAATGTCGGCAGGCGCTGAGGGCAGTCCCTCAAGCAGTGGCTCAACCGCCTCCGGGTCAATATCAGGATTGAAGACCCTGTAAAAGCTCACGGGAAGGTTCATGGGATTGGGATAGAGCACGAAAAGTATCCAGAGCGCAATGAGCACGCCGGTATGTCTCGCCAGACAGTGCACGAGCCACCGGCGCGCGACGGGCACGAATGCCCGCGCGGAGCTTTCCAAGGCCGAAAGGTGCTTCCCGAAGGCAGACTGAGACAAGGTTGGGCATTCTAGCACAGCCCGTCCGATTCGCTCAGGACAAGCCGGTCGCCCCCAGGGTTCGAGCGGCTTCCCTTGACTGCCACAAGCAGATGAAATAGTCTATTCACAACGCTCCGCGCGATTGTGGCCCTCCACCGTCTCAAGTCACCGGGCAGAGCTTCTTCCCCTTTGCAGACTCAGCAATGGATACCGAGCAAGAACTGGCAATTCACACGCCTTCCGGCCCAACTCTGCTCACCGTGGGAGTCTTCGATGGGGTCCACCGCGGCCACCTGGCGCTCGTAGAGACACTCACCAGACGTGCGCGAGAGCGAGATCTGCTCGGCGGCATAGTGACGTTCGCCCCACACCCGCAATCGGTGCTCCGTCCCAGCGAAGAAACGCCGCTGCTGGCAAGCCTGGAGGAGAGGGTGCAGCTCCTGCATGAGGCCGGCGTGAGGCTCGTAGTACCGTTGACTTTTACGCGCACCCTGAGCGAGTACCACCCCGAGCAGTTCGTCGGTCTTCTCGCGCAATACCTGAAGATGTCAGGTCTCATACTGGGGCCGGACTTCAGCCTCGGCAAGGACCGCGCCGGCACGATTCGAACACTCGAGGAACTGGGCCCGCGTATGGGGTTCGACGTTGAAGAGGTGCCACCATTCACAATCGACGGTGAAGTCGTGAGCAGCACGGCGATACGTCAGGCGCTGGCCGACGGCGACATCGCGACCACGACACGTCTCCTCGGCCGTAGTTACGGCGTGACGGGGACCGTGGTCTCAACAAGTCAGCGGGGTGCAAACCTTGGCTTTCCAACCGCCAACCTCGACGTAGACCCAGGTCGCGCATTGCCCCGGAATGGGGTTTATGCTACCATCGCGTACGTACGCAGCAGCCGCTACGCGTCCGTGACGAACATCGGCTACCGGCCCACTTTTGGCGACACTGAACGCATATTGGAGACCCACATCCTCGATTTCAGCGGGAGTATCTACGGAACAACCCTGACAGTCGAGTTTGCCGCCAGGCTTCGAGACGAGGTTGCCTTTCAGAGCCCCGGTCAGCTTGTGGGGCAGATCCGGCAGGACGTGGAAGCCGCAAGGCAGATTCTCGAAAGGAACTGATGCACGACTCAACTCAGAGCATAGCGCTCCTACGCAACCTGCCACAGGCGCAGCGTGATTTCCTGCTGCGCCGGGGAGTGGCGGAGATTATTCCGGAGACCGATTTCCTCGAGTTGCTGAACAGCGGCAGGACCGCCCGGCTGAAAGAGGGTTTCGACCCAAGCTCGCCGGACATCCATCTGGGCCACGTAGTGGGGCTCAGGAAGCTGCGGCAGCTACAGGAACTCGGCCATAAGGTCATCCTCATAGTGGGCAACTGGACCGCCAGGATCGGCGATCCGAGCGGGCAGTCCTCGACCAGGCCCATGCTCACCGAGGCACAGATAGAGTCGAATGCGCAAACCTACATGAAGCAGTTCTTCAAGGTCGTAGACAAGAGCAGCACCGAGGTCCGCTGGCAAACCGAATGGTTCTCGAAGTTCACGCTGGACACCGTTATCCGGCTGACGGCACGATTCACGGTCGCCCAGATACTTGCGCGGGACGACTTCAACAAGCGCTACAGCGCCGGGAGTCCCGTTTCGCTGGTCGAGATGCTCTATCCGCTACTACAGGCGTACGACTCGTACGCAATCGACTCGGATGTCGAGTTCGGAGGCACCGACCAGAAGTTCAATTGCCTGCTGGGCAGAGAACTACAGCAGATGATGGGGCAGAATCCACAGCAGGTCTTCTTCACGCCCATACTTATCGGCACCGACGGCAGGCAGAAGATGAGCAAGAGCCTCGGCAACTACATCGGGGTGGCAGAGCCGCCGGACCAGATGTACGGCAAGGTGATGTCCCTGGACGACTCACTGATACTGGACTACTTCGAGCTCGTGACGGACGTCCCGGATGAGGAGTTGGCAGAACTCAGACATGAGCTTGAGTCGGCCAATGCCAAACCGATGCTAATGAAGAAGCGCCTGGCACATGAGATAACGGCGCAATTCCACGGGGCCGAGGGCGCTTCTCAGGCAGAGGACCGCTTCACACGGGTGCACCAGCAGCACCAGATGCCCACGGAGATGCCCGAGCTGCACTGCCAGGGAACGGCAATCGGTGACGGGCTCTTCAGGATTGAGCTTACCCACTCCCTCGTGAATGAGGGATTCGTCAAGAGCAACAGCGAGTTGAAGCGACTCGTCTCACAGAGCGCGGTGGAGGTCGACGGCGAGAAGATTGCCGAACTGACCGCCACCGTCAGGGATGGGTCGGTCGTCAAGGTAGGGCGACGGACCTTCATCAAGATTCGAGTGAAGTGAGGACTGCGATTGGACGGGTCCTGAACACTATCTAGAAGCGTGTGACTATGCAGCTCCGTATTCCACGTCCGACACCATGTCCACCAGAGGCGCTTGAGGCATCGGGCAGGCAGACAATCAACCACAGAGGCAAGGAATTCTTGGCCCACATCGAACGCGTCACGGACGGACTGAAGACCGTGTACCAGACGAAGAACGACGTGTTTATCCTGACGGGCTCCGGCACGGGAGGGCTTGAAGTGGCGGTAGTGAATATTCTCTCCCCCGGAGACAGGGTTCTCTCCGCGACATGCGGAGTCTTCAGTGACAGGTTCGCCGACATCGCAGAGGTCGTGACCGCCCTCGGCGACATCGTTCCGCGAGCAAGACGGGGAGGATAGGGATGAGAGTGCTTGTAGCTGACCCCATTGCAGAGGAAGGGGTTGAAAGACTGAGGCAGTTTGCCACAGTCGACGTGAAGCCCAAGCTGTCTGTCGAAGAACTCTGTCGGGAAGTGCAGCAGTACGACGCTCTTGTCGTCAGAAGTCAGACCAGGGTTACTGCGGAGATAATCGAGCACGGCCGAAACCTGCGGGTTATCGGCCGCGCCGGTGTCGGCGTCGACAACATCGACGTGGACGCTGCCACGCGCTGCGGCATCGTCGTGGTGAACGCGCCATCCGGCAACACCGTGTCGGCTGCAGAGCATACGATGGCGCTCATGCTCTCCCTCGCACGCAACGTCACGCAGGCAGACGCGCAGCTCCGGGCGGGTGCCTGGGCGCGGGGCAAGCTCACGGGAAGCGAACTTCGCAACAAGACGCTCGGCATTGTGGGACTCGGCAACATCGGGACGCAGGTCGCGGTGCGAGCG
Source organism: uncultured Dehalococcoidales bacterium (assembly GCA_964594245.1). GTDB lineage: Bacteria > Chloroflexota > Dehalococcoidia > GIF9 > AB-539-J10 > SKVJ01. Next base: position 6,970 of record CAZQML010000056.1, read on the forward strand.
CAGTCCTTCGAGATGCGGACAATCGCCTACGACCCATTTGTCTCCAGCGACTACGCGCGGACCTACAAGGTCGGGCTCGTGTCGCTCGACCAGCTCCTTAGCGAGGCCGACTTCATCACTCTCCACGTCCCTATGTCGCCGGCCACGCGGAACCTCATCGGCCCCGCAGAACTGGCCAGGATGAAGCCGACAACCCGAATCATCAACTGCGCGCGCGGTGGAGTTGTCGACGAGGAGGCGGTTGCGACCGCACTCAATGAAGGAAGGCTGGCCGGCGCGGCGTTCGACGTATTCGCGACCGAGCCTCCGACGGGGAGCCCTCTGCTCGCGACTCCGAACTCCGTACTCACTCCCCACCTCGGCGCCTCAACCGTTGAGGCGCAGACCAACGTTGCACTCGACATCGCAGACCAGGTGCTCACAGTCCTCCAGGGCCGGATGAGCAAGCATGCCGTCAATGTGCCGCATGGCTCGCCCGAAGTGCTGCCCTTCGTGCGGATGAGCGCTATCGTTGGCGGATTTGCCGGTCAGCTCATGGAGGGCCAGCCAGGCAAGGTCAATGTCCGATACGGCGGGGAACTGGCGGACAACGACTGCGAGCCGCTTAAGGCCGCAGTCATAAGCGGCATACTGCAGCAGGCAACCGAGGAGAGAGTCAACCTCGTCAACGCCGACCTGGTTGCCAGGCAGCGCGGCCTGCGCGTTGCAGAGGAGAGCGACCCTGCCTGCGAGAGCTTCTCCAACCTGCTCACGGTGACCATCGAGACGGACAGTGGAAAGACAACCGTCTCCGGGACTGTCAGGGACGGCGAGGTGCACATCGTGCAGGTCAATGACTTCTGGATGGACCTCCACCTCACAGAGGGGCATTTCCTGCTCTGCGACCACATAGACGGCCCCGGTCTGGTGGGAGCCATAGGGACCCTGCTCGGCAAGGCCAACATCAACATCAGCTTCATGCACCTGAGCCGGCTTGCCCCACGGGGAAGGGCGCTGCTAATCATGGCGCTTGACGAAGCACTGGGGGAGGCACAGCGCCAACAGATACTGGCGATTCCGAATATTCACACGGCCAAGACGGTGAGTCTCGAAAACGGCGAACTCAGTCGAGCAGCGGATTGACGACGAGCCCTGTCGGCGGCTTGGGGTAGAAGTACGTGGACTTGCGGGGCATCCGCTCCATCTGGTCCGCGATTCCCTTCACGAGCGAAGGGCGAGGCGGCGCCAGCAGGAATGCCACTTGCGCCCTTCCCTCCTGCACATTGCCAACGACCTCCTCGAGGTCCGGGCTGTAGGAGACAAAGTCACCGTCCGGATTCACGCCCAGCAACCTGGACATGACGACGTGATTCAGGATGCTGACGTTGAAGCTCCGGTACTCGCTCGAATGCTCGCCGGGAACTTCCGAACCCGGGTCCACCTCCGGGCGCTGCCGCAACTCGGCCAGCATCCCGTCTCTCAACCCCACAACGGCCATCAGCGCCATCTCGCCGACCGGCACGCTTCGCGCCAGCGCAATCTCCATCGGAACATAGTCCACCGTGAAGAATCGGCTGAGCCGCGATTCGATCTCGGCAGCGTCAGGCAGCTCCGCGCCCGCGAGCACGCGGTACACGGGCGATATGAACAACCCTGGGTCCGAGAAGCCGGTCAGCGTCATCACGACGTGGTCGTACGGCTGAGCGCAGTCGTAGCTAACCACGGGGCCAGCGGCCCGCCTCTCCTCCTGGTACACGAGCGCGGTCTCGTAGCGGTGGTGTCCATCAGCCACATAGATGGACTCCCCGGAGAAAGCCGCCTCGATATCCGTCAGCAGTCCCGGTTCGTCAATCGCCCAGAAGACGTGACGCTCGTCGTCTCCTGCAACGTCCGCAAGAGGATCACTCCTTGTGCCTCGCTCGAGGGCCTCCGCTATCAAGCCATCCCGGTCTTCGTACAGCCCGAGAGGTCCGCTGCAGCTCGCCCCGCACGCCCGCATCAACTGAAGCCGGTCTTCCTTGGCCTTCGTCGCGGTCATCTCATGGGGATACACTCCCTCGTACCACGGGTGGAGTCTGACTCGCGCAACGAGGCCGCGCCTCACATGTCTCGTGCCGCGATACCTGAACGCATGGTCGTGGACATACATCGCCGGCTGAATGTCTCTCCTCAACACGCCGAGTTGCATCCACTCCCAGAATGTCCGGCCTGCAATCTCATATTTCGACGATTCGCCTGCGTTCCCTTCCTCAGACGACAACGGATACTCCAGCCGTATCATGTTGTAGGGGCTCCTGGCGTAAAGCTCCCGCTGCTGCCGTTCGCTGATTATGTCGTACGGAGGGCACAGCACGGAGGCCAGGTCGCCGGATAGCGCAGTATCGTACCTGATGCCCTGAAAAGGCCGAACCTCGGTCCTCACGGACCCGGACATGCTGATGCCTGCCATTTGAGAGATTCCTTGACTCACCCAACACGGAAGAAGAACAACGCCAGAGAGGAACCGATACGCTCGCGAGGGCTAGAGACCTGCGAGCAGTTCAACCACTACTTCGTTCACGTCCTTGCCCGAAGCCTTGCCTTTGACCTTCGGCATGAGCTGTGACATCACCTTCCCCATGTCCCTGGGGCCGGCCGCTCCCACCTCCACCACCACTTCTCGCGCAACAGCGACAATCTCGTCACGAGTCATCGGTTCGGGAAGGTACTCGGTTATGACAGACAGGGCCGCCTCCTCCTCCGCCACAAGATCGGGCCGCTTGCCCGCGCGGAAGGCGTCTATGCTTTCCTTCCGGCGTCTTGCCTCCCGACCCAGCACCTCAATGGCCCCCTCATCATCGAGTGCGCGCTGCCTGGCTATCTCTTCGTTGTGACACTCAGCCAGCAACACGCGAACAATGGACACTCTGCCCTTGTCCCGTTGCTTCAGCGCGACCTTCAGGTCATCCCGAAGTCTGTCCTGCAAACTCATCGTGAGGAAGGCGAGCGCGAACTCTTGCGCCGTTTCACGGCTTCCTTCTTCTTCCTGGTCACGCTCGGCTTTTCGTAGAACCTGCGCCTGCGCACCTCGGCAAGAATCCGATCTCCCTCGACCTGCTTGCCAAAACGGCGCAGCATGCTTTCGAAACTTTCGCCGGAACCTAATCTCACATTGGCCATATAGGGTAGAGATTGTACTTGCCGCATCGCACTCATGTCAACACAAACGCACGATGCACTCGTTCACATGATTGGTGACTTCCCACCCTCCCCCTGCGAACAAGACTACATGAGGGTCGGCGCCGGGACTCCCCACCACCCTGCACACTTCGTCAGCCTTCAGCTAGAGGGGTTCTACCCTGGACCGCACCTTGGACTCAAGAGGCCGTTCTCCATCATCCTTATGCGTTATAATCGCACGTGGCACCGCCACGAAATGGGGACAACATGACCAGACAACCCGGAGACAGCACCGGTGGAGACGCTCCGTCCCCACAAGACACCATTCACATCGAGTTTGAGCCCGTCGGCCGAAGGGGCAGTTGCCTGAAAGGCCTGACACTTCTGGACTGCGCTCGACAGCTGGGGGTGGCGCTAGCCGCCGTCTGTGGCGGCAACGGCACGTGCGGCCGATGCAAGGTCGTCCTGTTGAGCGGCACGCTCTCAGAACTGACATCGTCCGAACGCTCACAGCTATCCGAACACGAGTTGAGCTCCGGCTTCAGGCTGGCCTGCCAGGCGCTGCCAGGCACTGACTGCGTCATCCACGTGCCACCGGAGTCGCTCACAACGGCTCAGCGAACGCAGGTTGAGGGACTGCAGGTCATCCATGGGGACGACCCCCCTGTAGTCAGCTACGAAGTCGGGGTCACAGCTCCGTCACTCACGGACGTCGACGGCGACGTAGACCGCGTCCTCCACGCCCTCGCCGAGGTCCACCACGCGGAGTGCGACCTGGTGGACATACAGGTTGCCCAAACCCTCTCGCCCATTCTGAGAGAGCACAACTGGACTGCAGCGGCATCGGTAAGAGGTCGGGAGCTTGTGGCCGTCGGCCCCTGGCCCAGCCAGACGCTGGGCCTCGCCGTTGACCTCGGAACCACCAAGATCGCCTCATACCTCCTTGACCTCGCCACAGGAGACACGCTAGGCATGTTGGGGGCGATGAACCCCCAAATACGTTACGGCGAGGATGTCGTCTCTCGCATGGCCTACGCCCTCACCTCACCCTCCGGCCCGGATGAGCTCGCATCAGCCAGCGTCGCAGCATTGAACGACATGCTCGGCGAGCTATGCGCGGCAGCGCAGGCCGACCCGAAGCGCATTCTCGAAGCGGTAGTAGTGGGCAACACGGCCATGCACCACCTATTCCTGAAGCTCCCTGTGCAACAGCTTTCGCGCGCACCATACGTGCCTGCCCTCAGAGAGGCACTCGACGTGAAGGCACGCACCATTGGCCTTGTCGTCAACCCCGCCGCATACGTCCATTTCCCCCCGAACATCGCCGGTTTCGTCGGCGGCGACCATGTCGCCATGCTCCTCGCCACGCAGGCCGGAGACGCCACCAACCCCACCCTCGCCATCGACATCGGGACGAACACAGAGGTATGCCTCGCAGCCAACGGCCATCTGACAAGCGTCTCCTGCGCATCCGGCCCCGCCTTCGAGGGGGGGCACATACGCGACGGCATGCGAGCTGCCCCGGGGGCCATCGAACACGTTGAACTCGATGGCGACCGCGTCTTGCTCCAGACCGTGGACGACGCGGAGCCCGTGGGCCTCTGCGGCTCGGGGATACTCGATGCGCTCGCCGAACTCCTGAAACACGGTATTTTGGACCGTAGAGGACGGCTCAAGACCGACCATCCACGAGTCAGAACGACCGACAGCGGGCGTGAATTCGTCCTCGTGCCCGTGGAACAGCGCAACGGCCGGCCTCCTCTCGGCCTCACGCAACAGGACATACGACAGCTCCAGCTCGCAAAGGCCGCCATACAGAGCGGCATTCACGTCTTGCTGGAACACGCAGGACTGGTCCCGGCGCAACTCTCGTCCGTCGTAGTCGCAGGGGCGTTCGGCACGTACATCGACCTCAAAAGTGCAATCGCGATTGGCATGCTTCCCTCACTGCCACTCGAGAGATTTCGGCAGGTGGGCAACGCAGCCGGCGCGGGAGCCAAGCTGGCTCTCACGTCCACCTCCCTAAGGGACCGGGCACGCTCCCTCGCCCGGAGTGTCAGCTACCTGGAGCTTGCCGCGGCACCCGGTTTCATGAAGAGATTCGTCCAGAGCACATATCTCGAGTCTTTCGAGAGCAACGGAGGGTAACGCAGCGTGGAGACAAGG
>CAZQML010000057.1:0-7443 GCA_964594245.1 uncultured Dehalococcoidales bacterium
TGAGGACAGTAGCATCGGACACCTTGTTGCCCGAGAGTTTCGGATTGTTGTACAGGAACACGGGGATGCCGACGGAGTCGAGCAGTGTCTTGAAGTGAATGTAGATGCACTCCTGGTCGTACTCGTTGTAGTACGGAGTAACGGCTCCAACCGCAGCGGCGCCGATTGACTCCGCATGACGAGCGAGTTCCACCGTGTTCTTGGTGTCCGAGCAGCCGACGTGGACAATCACCGGCACGCGTCCCTTCGCCTGGTCGATGACGATCTCGGCCGTCCTCTTGCGCTCGGCGATGGACATCATCGGGCCGCTGCCGTAGCTGCCAACAGGATACAGTCCCTGCACGTGGGGGACGATGAAATCCACGATCTCCCTGGTTCCCTTCTCATAGATCTCGCCGTCCTTCGTGAACGCGGTCATCATCGGTGGGATGATTCCGCGAAAGTCCTTGGCTTTCATAACTGTGTGGTCCTCCTTGCTACTAGTAGCGGTATATCGCCTTCGCGCACCTAGCGCGATATCTCCTCTTTGCCTGCCAGAAACGCTTGAAGCTCACTATAGCTCGGACAGCCGTGGAAGGGACCGTAGGCCATGGTGCTGAACGCACCGACCGCGTTGCCCCAGCGCACGCAGGTCTCGAGCGGCTGTCCCTTCAAGATGCCGGCAGTGAACCCACCAACGAAGCAATCGCCCGCGCCCATGGGGCTCACAGGTTTCTTGAGAGCGAAGCCCGGGATATGCTTTGGCTCCTGCCCCTCGGGCGCGAGAATCGCGCCGCCTGCCCCTGCCTTGACGATGAGCTTGCTGATGCCCAACGAGTGAGCCTTGAGGATGGCCGAGTCCAGGTCCGGGCAGTCCATCAGCTTCCTCAATTCGTCCTCTCCTGGCAGCACATAGGTTGCCTTCTGCATCAGAGGAATATGGATGGACCGCGAGGTCTCGACGCTGGCCATCGTCAGCCTGAGGTTGGGGTCAAACATGATGATCTTGTTGTGCTTGAGCGCCAGGTCAAACATCCTCTCGACAGCGGCACGTGCCGAGTCGCTGACGTATGTCAACTGCCCTTCGGGATAAATAATCTTCGCCTGCGAGATGTATTCCTCGTCCACGTCATCCGGACAGAGGTTCGTCGCAGCGGAGGTGTTCCGGTAGAAGTGGCACTTGAAGTTGCTCTCGTACGACCGGCGCTCCACGAAGAACACACCGGTCGGTTTCGAGGAGTCGACACGCACGCGAGACACGTCGACACCCTCTCCTCTTATCCATCTCGTGATGAAACGTCCGAACTCGTCGTCTCCCACGCGTGAAAACCAGCCGCAGTCGAAACCAAGCCGCGCGACGGCAATGATGAAGTTGTCGGCGGCCCCACCGACCCATTTCTTGAAGTCCTCGGCTTCCCTCAAGGGACCGGAACTCTGAGCTTCAAAGGCCACCATGGTTTCGCCCATGCCAATCACGTCGTACATAGCAATGATAATTATGGCGATAAGATGTGTTCTTCGTCAACGCGATATCGCCGCATACAAGGCGCGCGCCCGTTGCCGAAAAAAAAGTGACGGTGATATACTGAGTCGGTCAGCGTACCGGTCGTACGCTGAAGGTAGCTCTTCGGACTTGATGGAACAGGGTATTGGAGCGAGTCAACCGACCACGAAAACGACGAGACTTGTTCCGACGTATCTTCTCTCTGCGTAGCCTACGCGAGAACCCCGAGGACCGCTAAGGAGTGTGCTATGACGACTGACATTACCGGTGGCGTGCAAGCGATGGAGACGGAGGCGGCACGGGTACTAGACGAGGCAAGAGCCAAGGCAGGCGATATCGTGCAGAAGGCGCGCGAGGAATCAAGGAAGATGGCCGATGCTGAGCTTCCTCTAGATGACGTGAAGGCAGAGTGCACCGGCATAGTGGAAGAGGCCAGCCGGAAGGCGGAGCGTGAGGTGAAGGAGGCGGAGAAACGAGCGGCTGACATCAAATCAAGCGCCGGCAAGAAGGCCGACCAGTATGCGAAGATGATGGTCAGCATCGTCATCGGAGAGAAAGCGGAATAATGGGCGCCATCGTCAACACTCCAGAACCCATGAGCCGCATGCGCGTGGTCACGTCGAGGGACCTCGCCAGCCAGACGCTCAAGGTACTGCAGCGGGTTGGCGTCCTCCATGTTGAAGAGAGCACTGAGCTCAACCCGATTGACAGAGAGGCTATCGAGAAAGAGAGAAGACAGGTCAGCGAACTCCTGGCGAGTATCGACGACGTTCTCACGTACATTCACGATGAACGGATTGTCCGATTGACTGAGGACCTCGACGTCTTCTACACTCGACCGCTCAGCGAAATCGGCGAGGACACCCGGTGGCTCTGCACGAAGCTCGGAGCCATGCACCAGCGAGTCCACAAGCTCCAGTCGGAACAGCAGTCACTGGCGGAGCTCAAGGACGTTGTCAGTGCGCTGGCTCCCGGGGCGGAACTCACTCTGGCAGACCTCGATTTCACGGGGAAGCATCTCTTCTCGCGACTCGCAGCCCTCCCGCGCGAGGTCTTTGAGGCCATGGGCCCCCGGTTCGACCAGCAGACGTTAAGCCGGGAGACCGTCGAGAGTGGTGACAACACCTACGTCTACCTCATAGCCAAGTCGAGCGAGATGGCTGCGGTTGAGGCACTCATCAGCGACAACGGAGGCAGACTCGTGTCGGTCCCCCATGAGGATATTCCTCTCAAGGATTTTGCCGCGAAGGCCGACAGCGATTCGACGCGAATCACAGGTGAGTTGGCAAGGCTCCGCACTGATATCGAAGTACAGACAGCAGAGAACCTCGAGAAGCTCGTTCTCCTGCGCGAAGCCCTGGTTGCGGAGAACGAGAGGCTCGGCGTGCTTGAACAGGCGTGCGAGGCCAAGTACGTGACGCTCATTGAAGGCTGGGTGCCCGAAGCAAGCGTTGAGCTTGCAGTAGGTGATTTGAGAGAGGAAGTCGCGTACGTCTACATAGACACAAGAGCAGTCCAGCCGGATGAGGAGCCCCCCAGCAAGTTCCGCAATCTCAAGGCGCTGAGGCCTTTCGAGATAGTCGTGAACCTGTTCGGCACTCCAAAGTACCGGGAGTGGGATCCGACCCCAATAATAGCCTATTCGTTCGCGTTCTTCTTCGGCATCATGCTGGGGGATGCTGTGTACGGCCTGCTCCTCATGATTCTGACCAGGGTGGCGCTGCCGAAGCTAGTTGACGACTCCCAGACCGACGGCTTCAAGGTGTTTCAAACGCTGCTTTATATAAGCGCGGGGTCTGCAGTCGTCGTTGGCGTCCTGACCGGCACATATCTGGGTGACTTCTTCCCACGCTTCCTGGGCGCGCCCAACCTCGCCCTGTCCCAGTCAATCCAGGCAGTCTATCTCGACACCATGACGTTCATTGTCGTTTCTCTCATGATTGGCCTGGTTCACGTCAACATAGGTCACCTGTTGATGATTATCAGGGGCTTCAAGGAGAAGCAGAAGCACCTCGTATTCGGACGGGCCGGCCTATTCGTGCTTGAGATTGCCGGCATCCCGTGGATCATGCATTTCATCGGGTCAGATTTGCTGCCGCTGGCCGAGAGCACCTACTCCATTCTCCTCTACACAATGTTCGGTGGAGTCGTTCTGATTGTCATCGCGTCTGTGATGGAGAAAGGCCCCTTCCTTGGCAGCATCTTCTGGATATTCGATATCACGGGGATACTGGGCGACGTCATGTCATACGCGCGGCTCGCCGGAGTCGGGCTGGCGACGTACTACCTCGCATACTGTTTCAACATGATGTCCACTCTTATCGCCAACATGATACCGGCAGGTATACTGCGAATGGTGCTCGGAACGCTTATCGCCTTGTTCATTCTTCTATTCGGGCACACCCTCAACCTGGTCCTGAGTTCCATCACATGCTTCGTCCACTCCCTTCGGTTGTGCTTCGTGGAGTTTCTCTTCAAGTTCTACGAAGGGGGAGGCAGGACCTACAGCCCGCTGCGGCTTCGCAAGCGCGAGTTCGTGGCGGTGAAGGCTAACATATGAACGGAGTGAGTGAGAAATGCTGGTAGATCAGGCGGCACTGGCAACTCTCGGCGGAGGGATAGCACTGGCCGGCGGTCTGGCAGGGTCATCGCTTGGCATTGCCATTTCGGGAGCCGCGGGGGCAGCCATGCTGGGACAGGACTCGAAGCAGCTCCGAAACGTAATTATCCTGGCTGCGCTGCCGATGTCACGTGCGTTCTACGCCTTCATCTTCCTTATCCTGGTAATCACAACAGCCGTTCCGGCGCTCGGCGGCATGGCCGACCCCAGTGGGAGCGGATTCGCGATCCTCGGGATAGGAATCATGGCTTCCCTGGCTTTCGGCGTTTCCGGGGCCTACCAGGGGTCGGTATGCGCGGCAGGCATTGCAGGGCTCTCCAAGACAGGGGGCCGTATCCTCACCAACGCTATAATGCTTGCCGTGTTCGTCGAACTTCTCGCTGTGCTCGGTCTCGTGTTCAGCATAATGGCTCTAAGCATATTGGGGTTGATGTAGTTGCCGGCAACAGAAACCTAGATTTCGGAGGTGTACGATGTTGATTAGTCCTGAATCCCTCGCTGTGCTGGGTGGGGCGCTGGCTCTCGGCGGTGGTCTGGCGGGATCGTCGATAGGCCTTGGATGGGCAGGCTCGACGGCAGCTGCCACTCTGGCCGAAGAACCAGGACAGCTCAGAAACGTCATAGTCCTGGTGTCGCTGCCAATGACTCAGACGTTCTACGGGCTCATCATCCTGATTCTGATCCTAACGACGGTAATCCCCAATATCTCCGCCATGCCGGATCCCAGCGGTGCCGGGTTCGCAGTCTTCGCGTGCGGGCTTATTGCAGCCTCCGCCGAGTGTGTCTCCGCAGCCTACCAGGGCGCAGTGTGCGCCTCCGGCATTTCTCTCCTCCCGAAGACAAAAGGGCGGATACTGACAAACGCCATGATGCTGGCAGTGTTCGTGGAACTGCTCGGGGTTCTGGGCCTGGTCTTCACGATAATGGCTCTAAGCATGCTGGGCCTGTTCTAGGAAGCTGTCAATTGAGGTACTGAGCAAATGCAGAATATCAGCGAAGCTGTAGTTGACAAGGTAAGGCTGGAAGCCCGGAGCATCGTCAGCGAGGCCGAGGAAGAGGCAAAGAAGGACCTCGAGAAGGCGAAGAGCCTGCGAGAGGCAAAGGTCAAGGCGGAGAAACGTCGTCTTCTGAACGACGCCCGGGAAGAGGCTGCTCGGATAATGGCACAGAGTGCAATCCAGACGCACCAGAAGATGGCCGCTGCTAAGGCGTCAGTGGTTGACGACATTGTGGCGCAGGCACAGGCCGGCCTCAAGAAGACTTCGGCGAAGCCTGAGCTACTGGCCGGTCTTATAGCCGATGCCATCGCTGGTCTTGGATCAGGTAAGGCCACGATTTCCGTCAGTCCCGGTGACATCGCTACGGTCAATGAGCTTGTCAAGAAAGACAAGCGACTCTCCTCCATGGTTCTGGATGTGACAGGGTGTGACTGCGGCGGCGGCGTGATTGTCGACAGCGAAGACAAGAAGACCAGCGTCGACAATACATACGCAACCAGGCTTGAGATGCTACTGCCTCGCCTGTTACCCGAGATCAGCAAGGAGCTTTTCTAAGCAAACTCTCGTAAGGAGCGCGCGGTGCTCGATCCAAGATACGCATATATGTCGGCCTACCTCAAAGCAGAGGAGCCGAAGACGGTTGGAGGGAACCACCTCGATCGTCTGTCACGGACTACGAACGTGACGGATGCGCTTGGCATCATTCGCGAGACGGACATCGGGGCATACCTGGAAGGGACAACCATACGGGGATTCGAGGACATTGACCGGGCCCTGTGGACCTACTTCGCGGAGCGAATCGCATACATCGAGGCCTTCAAGTACATTCCTGCCGACATGCGAAGGGTATCTCGATCGTTCGTTATCAAGTACGATGTTTCGAACGTCAAGGCAACCCTGCAGGGCATTATCACGGGTGAGAAGACCCCCCTGATTCCGATTGGCGCCATATGTGACGAGGGGTTCCTTGATGACCTCAACGCGTCCGAAACGATACAGGATGTGGCCGACGTGCTTACGCAGAGCCGCCTGCCCGACTTCGTACCGGCCATAAAGGCATATGACCCTGCGGGCGGAGCCAAGGCGAAGATCGCTGTCGAGTCCAGGCTTGAGGGCGAGTACTACCACCAGCTTCTCAAGATCGCCAGCGAGATTCGCGAGGGCGCTGTACTCGGCAACGCCTACGGACTCGTCATCGACCTCGTCAACCTCGGAATCGTATGCAGGGCAGTTGTCGAGGGTATCGGACCTGCGGCGGGCGACTATCTTATTGCAGACGGGTACATCCTCAGCGAGAAGTCCCTCAGGGACACATTGCCTTACAAGCTCACAGACGTCCCGCGGCGACTCGACAGTCCGCAATACAGGGACATCGCAAACGAGATTGCCAGCGCCTACGACAAGTCGAAGTCAGTCACCGTCATCGACGAAGTAATCGAGAAACACAAGTATGCAACGCTACGCGATCTGCTGTCCCCGAGGGCACTGTCACCTCTCGTGATGGCGTGGTATCTGATTTTCAAGGAAATCGAGCTGAGGAATCTCAGACTCTTGTTGAAGGCCATCTACGACGGCATAGCCGTTGAAGAGGTCAAGAGGTACCTGCTGCTATGAACAAGTCCTCAGTCAGGAATCTGGAGGTCGCCGTCATAGGTGACCAGGAGTTGGTGAGTGTGCTGCGGCTGGCGGGCGTCCGAAAGACTCACATCATACCCGGCGAGCGCAACGCGGCCGAGGAAGTACGAAGCACACTGCGGGAGTATGTCTCCGACCAAGAGGTGGGCGTCGTTGTACTTCTCGAGGAGTTTGCAGACATTGCAGGCGACGTGGTTGCACAGATCAGGCAGAGCAAGAGCGTTCTGCCGGTCGTAGTCGAAGTGCCGTCAAAGCAGGGGACGAAGCGCACCGACGTCGTCAGCTACTACAAGCGGTTCTGTCGCGAATTCCTGGGCTTCGATATCGAAATCTAGCCGGGAGCAGCCTGCCGCCGTGAACCGAGTCGAGCAGTCTTAGGAGGTTACAGACATGGGAAAGATCTGGAGGGTATCCGGACCTCTGGTTATCGCCAACGAGATGAGAGGCTCGCAGGTGTATGAGGTTGTCGAGATAGGGCAAGACGGCATTGTTGGGGAGGTCATAGGCCTCGAGGGAGACAAGGCAGTAATTCAGGCGCACGAGGAAACCCTCGGTCTGAAGACGGGCGAGGACGTTCGCCCCACAGGCAGAATCCTGAGCGCGGAGCTGGGTCCCGGCCTCCTGGGGTCCATCTACGACGGCCTGCAGAAGTCTCTTCTGCCGATGGCCGAAAAGACCGGGGCCTTCATCAAGCGCGGCGCCAAGTC
>CAZQML010000058.1:0-5761 GCA_964594245.1 uncultured Dehalococcoidales bacterium
CCGGAAGCTGGACCAGATGGTGCTGGGTCAGAAGCTGGACTACGCGGACGGCGCCTTCGACGCTGTCATCAGCATTGGTGTGCTGACTCTGGGTCATGCTCCGGCGGAGTCGCTGGACGAGCTCGTTCGGGTCACGAAGTCCGGCGGCCACGTGGTTTTCAGTCTGCGCCCTGATGTGTACGAGGAACAAGGATACAAGGAGAAGCAGTCGGCGTTGGAAGCTGAGGGACGCTGGAGACTCGTGGAGCGCTCGGAGAAGGTGAAGATAATGCCGAAAGGAGAGCCGGAAGTAGAGCACCAGGTGTGGGTGTACCGCGCGCGCTCGGACGGAGAGTAGGACGGAAAGAATCTAGGGCTGACCGCCCTGTCGAGGAGGCCGGCCCGTGCTGTTACAATTCTGAGAACACTGCCGCAGGGCAGGGTACAAATGCAGGAACATAGGAGGTCTCGGGTATGGTAGCTGAGCCAGCCAACAAGGAACTGCTTGACCGTGTGGAACAGGACGGAACGGCGTGTGAGAAAGAGATGCATGCGTGCGCGCGTTGTGCGCTTCTGGCCGTTGCTCGAAACCTCAAGCTGGCGGATGACGAGTGTATCGACGCCGCGTTGAGGGCGGCGATGCCGCTGAGCGGCGGAATTGCGGGAACGCGCAACCAGTGTGGTGCGCTGGTTGGTGGAATCATGGCGATTGGCCTTGCGATGGTGAAGGGCAGCCCACGCGAGGCCGCCGTTGAGGAGAGAAAGGCCTCAATGAAGGCTGCGAAACAGCTCTACCGCTGGTTTGAGAAGGAAATCGGCCACGTGCGCTGCTACGACATAAGGGACGCTGGTCTGGGGCGCTCCTTTGACACATCCGACCCGGTGGAGATGCAGAACTTCGTGGCGGCCGGGGGATATGAATTGTGTGGTGGTGTGGTCGGCAAGACTGCCCGCAGGGCAGCCGAGATGATTCTCGAAGCTCAGCAGGCCTAGTCTTTTTCCCGCGGTTTGTGCACGGTGACGCTCTGCGCGAGGTTGGGTGAGGGGTCCTGGCGGCGATGTTGAGAGGAGCGTAGTGCGAGGGTCGGGGTGTTGGACGTTACGGGCAGGCGGTGACTTCTACGCGATCACGGCCGGCTTCTTTCGCGAGGTAGAGCGCGGCGTCGGCCCTGCTGATGAGTGAATCCTCATCGTCGCCCTCGCAGTGCTCCGCTGCGCCGAGGCTGGCAGTGACCTTCAATGCGCCGCCACTGGCGTCGTGGAGCGGAGCTTCACGTAAGGCCCTGCAGACCCGCCGGGCCATTTTGGCCGCACCCGTGGCGTCCGTGCGCGGTAGGAGGATGAGGAACTCCTCCCCTCCGTAGCGTCCAACGAGGTCCGTCTGTCGTACGCTGCGCCGCATGAAGTCGGCGAGTTCAGCCAGCACTCGGTCTCCGACACGGTGCCCGTGCACGTCATTGACCTGCTTAAAATAGTCAATGTCCAGCATCACAACAGACAGTGGGACCTTGTATCGCTTCACGTGCCGTAGCCACTCGTTCAGCTTCTCGAGGATAGAGCGGCGATTGTAGAGGCCCGTGAGCGTGTCGTAGTAGGCGAGCTGCTCGAGCTCGGCGGTCTTCTCAGTGAGCTGCCCTTCGATTGCGACAAGCTCGTCCTGGAGTCGGGCAAGCTCCGCGCGAATGTCGCGTGCGTCGCTGTCGGACGGCGCCATGTCCGGCTTCATGGCGCTAGTATACTACGCGCACGCCCCGGCGTCGGTGGTGCGGTGTCTCCCGAGGAGCGTACAGAGGCGCTCCCGCGCGAGGGCACTGCGTGGCCTGTCACCGGAGACAGACGGCTCACTGTTGGGAGGGTGACTGGCAGGTGGTCCGGGGTCACAGTCACCGCCGGAATGACCGGCATCTGCCGGCTTGCCCGGACAAGTCCTGCGAGGGCACTGTTCTTGTACGGTGCTGCGTTCCGCTGAGTCGCGTGTGAGGACTGGTGTGATGGTTGGAGGACGCGCTGCCCTGGAGTCCAGTCGATTGGGGTCGCGGCCTTGTGGAATACCTTCGCGTCCGCAGGAGAGGGCGGCTGTTGGCCGCGAGGCGCTTCGTTGCTGCGGACGCTTGGTCGCGCCGACACTTTCGGGCCTCGGGCTGAGATGAGCACTGTCGCGCCACGACGGCTTACGCGGGAACACCGATGTGCTCCCGTCTCTCGACGCTGGCAAGTCTTTCGATTCACCGTGGCGCGACAGCCGAACCAAGGAGGTGAACTCGATGTGATGGTACGCCGCGCGGAGTCGATTCTTCCAGGCAGGGCGATGGAATCCCTTGTAGGACATGTATGCAAAGGGATGTCGGGCTGTTGCCTACATCCCGTACGGCTGTCTTCTGCGGGGAGAGGGGTTCCAACCACGCCCCGGTGGGGCGAAACAAACAGGGGCGGACCGTCTGGTCCGCCCCTGCGCGAATCACATATTGGCCCGGGCGATGAGTCTTCAGGCTCCTGGCTATGCTCGTCCGTAGGGTAGCCTTCTTGCGGCTGCTTGGCCCATCTACTGCGGCTTGCCCGGCTCCTTCGGTTTGCCGGCATCGGCAGGCTTTCCGGCGTCTTCGGGAGGGCCGCCCGCGGCTCCTGCGCCTGCCTGCTCGGGCTTCCCGGCGTCGTCCGGCTTTCCCGACCACTCGGGCTTGCCCGTCCGGATGCGCTTCTCTGTGCGCTCAAGGAGCTTGTACAGCTTGCCTTCGCCGCTCTCGCTGAGCTGCGGCTGGAGAATGTACTGGCCGCTGTTGCCGGCGCGGTGGACCGTGATGTCGAAGACGAATTCGGTTGCCTCGCCCTCCGGCTCGTCGCCCACGGTAAAGGGTATCTTGAGCTGGAGCTTGTTCGAGGGCAACTTGACCTCGATCTCCTCTCCCCCTTCTTCCAGTACACCCGTGACCGTGGTGTCGACGTAGAGGAATATCTTGGTGTAGTCCCCTTCGGGGGCATAGCCTTCCCAGAGAGCTACCGCGTCCTCTCCCTGAAACTCCACGAGATTCACTTCCAGCGGGTCATCGAGGTCCACCTGGAGGATGCCTTCCTCATCGCCCTGCACGAAGCCAATGGCGTTGATAGTCACCCAGAGTTCTGTGAAGTCACCTATGTCGTTCGGCTCGTCGCTGATCAGGAGACGGAAATTGACGTCCTTCTCGGCCGGGGTGGTTGAACCGGTGGTCGCCTCCTGGTCGGCCGGTGTTGCCGGTGCTGTATCTGTCGCCGCACAGCCGGCAAGCGGCAATACGGTGAGCACAAGTGTGATGACCAGTGCGAAAGCCTTATTCATAATCGGTGCTCCTTCAGGCAAGCTGATGCCCTGCCTCATGAGTAGAAACGCAGGTTTCCTGGAGATGTCAGGGGGGCTAGGTCTCGTTCTGCGGATCCGGGTTGTGTGGTCCGGGTCTGGCCTCCGGAGGTGTCGGCGCTACGTGTGGAGCATCGTCACCACCCTTGCCGGGCTTGTCGCCTGCGTCACCCTCCGCTTTCTCCTGCGGCTGCACCGGTTCGATGGCCCGGCCGACGCCGCTCTCCGAGGCCTGAGGTAAGAGGATGTAGCGGGCATGTGAGCTCTCTCCGCCGGTCTTGTGGACGGTGATGTCGAATACGAATTCGACTGCGTCGTGCTCATGGATGGAGAAGGACGAGTCGAGGTGCAGAGTACCCGAGGGCAACGTTACTTCGACAGTCTCGCCGGAGGATGCAAGCACTCCCTCAATGCTCTCAATCTTCAGGGATACCGTGACGTAGTCTCCGCGCGGTATGTCTCCGCGCCACAGCTCCAGGGCACGGTCGCCCTGGAGTGCGACGAGGTCGGCCGTGGACTGCACGGGCGATAGGAATACGGTGGGACTATCCTCATCATCATCGTGCGGCTTCAGCTCAACGTGTGAGACGGTGACGATGAGGGACTGGAAGTTGCCGATATCGTTGGGCTGGTCGCTCACGTAGAAGGCGAAGTTGCCCTTCTCCAGTGCGGGAGGCATGGCGGGCGGTATCTCAACCGGGGGTTCCTGCGGCTGTTCGTCCGGTGACGACTCGCCGGGTGTCTGCCCCTGTTCGCCCTGCTGCTCAGTGCTCCCGGAGGGTTGGGACGAGGGGATGGAGGGGGTGCCGTCCGGGCCAAGCGCAGGCCTGACGAGCAGGACGGCCGTGAGGGCGATGACAGCAATGGAGGCGATTGCGGCCGCCGGAAGGCGTCGGGCGAAGAGGCGTTCAATCAATGAAGGCGCCCGTCGGTGGGACTGCTGCTCCAGCGCCCGGGCGGAACGCGCGGAGTCCATGCGTGCCCTTGCCTGGTTGATGCCGTGCGCGGATGGCTCGAACGCAAACGCAGTGCGCGCGGTCTCCGACACACGCAGGAGAGGCTCAAGGCGAAAGGCGTGCTCCGGGTAGAGCGCGAGGCACTGCGCCACTGTCTCTCCGCGGGCCACGCGGTCGAGGCAGTCGTCGAGCGCCCTGTCGAACTCGTTCACGTCAATCCGTTTCATGTCAGTTAAGCAACCGCCTTAGCTTTTCGAGCGCGGCCCGCTGCATCTCGCGCACGGAGCCGTCGCTCTTTCCCAGCGCGGCAGCCGTCTCCCTGGAGCTCAAGCCGCCGAAGAAGCGCAGCGTAAGGACGTCTCTCTGGTCCTGCGTAAGATGCTGCATTGCTTCCTTCACGTCCTCGAGCAACATGCCTTTCTCTGCGATGTGTGCAGGGTCGGGTGAGTCCGGTAGCTCGGCCTCGTCCTCCGAGCTTCGCTCGAAGCGCCCCGAGCGCCTGTAGTGGTCCACGATGAGGTTGCGGGCGATTCGAAACAGCCAGGCCTCCATTGGGAGGCCCCGTTCGCGGTAGGAGTCGAGTGACTCGAAGGCGCGGACGAAGACATCCGCCGCGACATCCTCCGCCTCAGTGGGATTGCCGAGACGCGCGTAGGCATAGCGTGCGAGTCGTGGGTAGCACGAGTCGAAGAGCGAGCTGAGTTGCTCTTCCTTGCTATGTCCTGCGTGTGAGTGTTCTGTTCCGGAGCCCGGAGCCATGCCACGATGTCCCGCTGCGTCAAGCTGCCTCCCAAGTATACACAAGCTCCGCACGCGGACGGCCGCGCGCTCGCAAATTGACCGTCATAGGCCATAACGCAGCAATTACCATTGTGTCAGGACTATTGTGGGGGGGGCGGTGCGGACGACGTCCGGCGGCGGACAAAGAGCGGGCCCGGAACTCCAGGCCCGCGTGTGGAAAGCCTGTTAAAGGGGTCTAGACGAAGCTGTAGAAGAGGCGGGGGTTCTGCACCATTATGGTGTCGATGATATCCCTGCCCACGCCGCGTTTCAGCATCATGGGGACAACGTAGTTGGAGATGTGGGCGTAGCCCCATCCACCGTAGCAGGCAAGCTTCGTCTTGCAGACGATGTCGTGCGAAATGAATAGCTGGCCGAGGAAGCCTTCATCAATCAGGGCGCGTATCTCGTAGATGCGCGTTGTGTCGTTCGGCAGGTCGAGGTACTCAGGCGTGTAGAAGGAGGGGAAGTGTCCTTCCCAGCCGAACAGGTCGTACTCAAGATAGCAGCCGAGCTTCGCAAGCTCCACCCTGCCCTCGTGTGTACGAATCCTGCCGTCTATGTGGCTGAAGGCAACCCGGCTCATGTCTGCTCCGGCGTCATCGAGTATCCGCGCCGCTGTTATCGGGCCAAGAGGGTTGCGCCCGGGGTGGACGTTGATTGGCGCACCGGTTGTCTTCTGGGCCTTGGCCGCTGCGAGCAGCGACTTCTTCTC
>CAZQML010000059.1:0-4702 GCA_964594245.1 uncultured Dehalococcoidales bacterium
ATACTGCGCCTCCGAATCCATCGGCAAGCATTCCGCGTGGCTGTTCTATCAGCTTTCCCGCCTACTCCTCAGGTACAGAACCCCGACTTCTCGCTCCGGTCGGAGAAGCGGAGCGGGACGCTGCCTGCACCCATTCTCGCCTCCCTCCACGGGGACTCCGACCAGGACAACGAGTCCATTCCTCTCTCAAAAGCAAAACCCGCCCGCTGAGCCCCTGCGACATCGCGTCACCGGAGCAGCGGGCGGGCTGCACATTGCGCCATCCAGGCGCAAAATCATCAGCTATTTGCCAAGCACGTCGCTACAGACCTTGAGGAACTGAGCATCCGTGAGCAGAGTGTGCTGCACGCGTCCCTGCCACTTCACCCTGTCTGTGATGTCCTTGACCTGCTCCTCGGTCGCCTTGATGCCGTGCTGGTCGAGGTAGAACTCGATGGTTGCGGCGCCGCTGTTCTTGCCCATGACAAGCCTGTACGACTCCATGCCCACCATCTCGGGCACAAACGCCTGGATGGTAACATCGAAGCCGGCGTCACGGAACTTCCGATGTAGGTCGGCACCGATGCCGGTCTCAAGCTTGTTGAGATCACGGCCAACGATGGGCTTATTGGCGGCAAGCACGCGTCGCGAGATGTTCTCCACAGTAAGCGAAACGTTGGTGAGCCCCTCGAGTCTGATGCCGGTCTTTATGCCTACGAGGAGCTCGAGTATCATGACCATCTCCTCTGTGGCAACATTTCCTGTCCTGTCGCCCAGTCCGTTGTAGGCGGTGTGTATCACGCTCGCACCGGCCGAGATGGCCTCCAGGCAGCCCGCGTTGCCAAGCCCGAACTCGTTGTGAGAATGGAACTCGAGCGGAACCCCCGGCAACCATTCACGCAGTTTCTTGAACAGGAATCGGACCGCACGGGGCGACGCGACGCCGACCGTGTCAACGGCGACAAGCCCATCGAGGTGGGTCTCCCTGGCAAGAGTGGTGTAGACATCCTTCACATAGTCCCAGTCATCGCCTCGCGTGAGGTCCCAGCCCATGAAGATGGTCTTGAGCTTGTTCTCGTTGGCATACTTCACCGTACCGACGATGCGCTCAATCACCTCTTCCTTGCTAAGGCCATAAGCTGCATCACACGCGTATGGGTTCATGATGTGCTCAAGTATGGCCGTCTTCACGCCACACTCGAGGGCCATGTCAATGTCCTTCTTGATCGTGCGCACGAAGGCCACCATCTCGGAGTTCAGGTTCCGCTTGACGATTCGCTTCATGCCCTCCATTATCTCGGGAGACGCAGGCGGCATGCCTATTTCGATACGGTGAATGCCAATGTCGGCCAGGGCCTCCGCGATGGCAACTCTCTCCTCCGGGGAGTAGGCGACCCCAACCGTCTGCTCGCCATCCCGCAAAGTCACGTCATGAATCTGGACGGTCTTGCCGCGGAAATCCGAGATTACCTCGTTCTCGAAGTTCAAGGGCGAAACCCAGTACCTGCCGTTCTCGAAATGCTCCTTCCCCTTGAGTCGCTTAATGTCATACATGATTTGTTGTCCTCCTACTAGCTCTCGGTGTGCTGCCAACGCATATTATAAGCAGATTTGACTGCCATTCCGCCAATCCATCCTATGGCGCGCTGACAGTCAGCGCGCCTCGCGGTGGGGCATGCGAACCCGCCGCCACTCGGCCACCTAGCCGCGAATCACGTTCGCGCAAATACTGAGGAACTGGGCATCCGTGAGCAGCGCATGCTGGACCCGGCCCTGCCGCTTGACCCTGTCCGCAATCTCCTTCACCTCGTCTTTCGTAGCACTCAGTCCATGCTTGTCCAGAAAGAACTCGACGGTGGCCGCACCGCTGTTCTTGCCCAGTACCAGTCGCACCGGGTCCTGGCCCACAAGTGAAGGATGAAACGCCTGCACGGTGATGTCGAAGGACGCGCCTGCCAGCTTCCGATGGAGGTCTGCATCAATGCCGGTCTCAAGGTCAAACAGACCTCGCCCCACTATCGGCTTGTTCTGCGGTACCGGGCGGCGTGAGATGTTCTCCACCATCAGCGACACATTCATCATGCCGTCCATGCGAATACCAGTGGAGACTCCGAGGCCAAGCTCAAGCATGACGGCCACTTCTTCGGTGGCAGCATTGCCCGTGCGGTCTCCGAGTCCATTGAACGCCGTGTGCACAACATGACACCCTGCCGCCACCGCCTCGATGATGCCCGCGTTGGCCATGCACATGTCATTATGCGTGTGGAACTCGAGGGGAGTCTCCGGCAGCCAGTCGGCCAGCTTGCGAAATAGAAAACCGATAGCACGCGGATTGGCCACTCCGAACGTGTCAACCACGACAATACCGTCAGGCCTTGCATCCCGGACGAGCGAAGTGTAGATATCTTCCACGAAGTCCCAGTCATCCACGCGCGTCAGGTCCCAGCCCAGGAAAATCGTCTCAAGCCCCTTCTCCTTCGCGTAGGCGACGCCCGAGATGACTCTGTCCTTCACTCTGGCCCTGTCAAGCCCGTAGGCAGCCTCACACGCATAGGGGTTCATTATATGCTGCAGAACCACCGCTCCGAGTCCGCAGTCGACTACCATGTCCACATCGGACTTCAACGTGCGTGCGAATCCCATCAGCTTCGCGTTCAGTCCACGCGCCGCGATGCGGCGCATCCCTTCACGGACCTCCGCGGACACGGGAGGGAGTCCAACCTCAATCCTCGGAACTCCAATCTCGTCCAACGCCTCGGCGATGGCTACTCTCTCATCAGCGGAGTAGGCAACCCCCACGGTCTGCTCGCCGTCCCGGAGAGTCACGTCGTGCAGCACGACCGACCTGCCCTTGAATGGCGCAGCCACCGCATCAACGAAGTTGAGCGGTGACATCCACCACTTCCCTTCGCGGTAGTTCGGCTGCTGTTTCAGTCTCTCAATGTCGTACACGTGTCTGCCCTCCTCGAATTCCACCCGGAAGGGGAGATTCCCGCTCTCATGGTCGCGAGCCTGTCCATGCTGAATAGGCGCCTCGGCTGCGCGCTGCGGCGCAGCCAGTAGACAACCATCCAGTGGACCGCACTGCAATCAGCAATCAAGGAGAGTGGTATCCGGCGCACCGCGAGACAACAAATCGCAACTGCCACGGGCTCTCCGGGTCAGCCTCGTCCTCTCTTGCTCAGCTTGAACCATGGATGGAAGCTGACTATACAATCGTCGCACGAGGCCGACGCCAGCGCCCCCCGGTGCGCCATCCGGATGGCTGCCAGATAGTCAGCCACCCTGTCCGGAAGCAGGAAGTGCTGTCGAACAAACTCGCGACCTCGCTCTCCAATCTTCCGTCCGAGAGCGGGGTTCGACAGAAGCGACTCCAGCCTCTTCGCAGTATTCCCCACACCTCCATAGAAGAAGCCTGTCACGCCATTGCGTATCTGAAGCGGTATTGCCCCCACATCCGCCCCAATCACCGGCTTCCCCTTCCAGAGTCCCTCCGTGATGACAAGACCGAAACCTTCTCTCGTGGAGGGATGCATGATGACCGATGCCGCGCGCTGCAACGCGTTGACCTCCCTCCAGTTGGTCAGGCGGTCGTCCAGCGGCAAGTTCAACACATGTATGTCCTCGTCACCGCTCGTCGCATTGAGGATCTTGTTGAGTACGCGTTCACCCTCAGGGTCGTCGGCGGCAAGACCGCCCGCAATCACGAGCTGACAACGGGTGGACTTCCGGGCAAGGCCGAATGACTCGATGGTCCTGTCAAGTCCCTTCCACGGATCGAAGCGGCTGACCTGCGCGATAATCGGTACATGTCGGTCAATCCCGTACTTGTCGAGCACGGCGCGCACTTCGTCATCCGTCAATTCCCTGTTCTTCTCCGAGAGGGGGTCAATGAACGGCGGGATGATGAACTTCGGCATGGGCCAGCGTGCCACGACGTAGTGAGCGGCGGAGAATATTGCGCCGTCGTAGTCACCGCTCCAGCGGGCCATGAAGTCCCACAGCTGCGGGTTGCGCTGGAAGGTCTCCTCGTCTATGTCGATATGGCAGCGCCAGAGCCAAGACTGGCCGTCTGATTTCAGATAGTGTCCCAGCCCAAACGGCTGCGGATCGTGCACCACCACCACTTCGTGACCATCGTTGCACTTCTGAAGAGCACACTGTTCGATTGAATGAACGTAGACATCCTCCATCTCGGGAGTGAACTTGCCGCGCTTGCCTTGAAGCAGGTTGTGGAGGGTCTTGGTCGCCTCGAAGTACTGCGTGGAGCCGCTAATCGTCTTCCACTCAATCTGCAGGCCCAACATGTCCAGCAAAGGGATGGAACTGAACAACATCTCAGCAACACCGCCACCCTTCGCGCTCGAGTTCAATTCGAGCAGAGAAAGGCCCTCAAGGTCGGACGCGACCCGGCGCAGACGGTCAATCGCCGTTTGCCCCACAATGGGCACGTATTCCTCAAGGGGGGAACAGGTGAATGGCCTGTGCCCTGTCCGGGCGCTGTAAACCACGCCGTCCTGAATTGGGCAAACATACGTGGGGCTTTCTCTCAATCATCCTCCCGGTTCACGTTGATGGTTCACTGAGTCCCTTCACAACACTCAGGTCAATTCGCTCTGCGCAAGCTCAACAACACTGTCGTCGCCAAGGAACAGGCGCCACTCAACACCCGGGCAATGCCCGGCAACACGGCAGCGGACACCCACTATGCTGTCCTGAAGCG
>CAZQML010000060.1:0-8024 GCA_964594245.1 uncultured Dehalococcoidales bacterium
GCGGTCGAGAGACCGGTGATGCGTGCCATCGGGCACCTCCTCCGCTGTGTTGGAGCTACATTATGCCGTAGGTGTTGAACGCTTCGAGGGTGCTCATGCCGGCCTCGAGAGCCTTCTTCACCGTTTGCTCGCCGCGGGCCTTCTCCAGCGCTCCGGTGAATGCCTCTACTTCAGCCTCGCGTGGGACCACGCACACGCCGTCCAGGTCGCCATAGAGAATGTCTCCGGGCCTTATGTATGCCTCGCCGACCTGCAGCGGCACCCGGTAGTCCATCACCTTGCCGCGTGGGCCCTGGTCCTGGGCATAGTTGCCGTACGAGAAGCAGGGGAACTTGAGGCTTCGGATCTCGCGAGTATCCCGCGAATAACCGTTGACGACAACCCCGGCTGCGCCGAGATGCATTGCACGAACGCTCATCAGTCCGCCCCAGAGGGCGTACGTGGGGCTGGAGCCGGTGGAGATGTAGACCTCGTTGGGCTTCAGGTTGTCGACCGCCTCGAAGACGAGCCCGAACGGCTTTCTCATGACTGGATTGGCGCCACTGCCTTCGGCCTCGCCGAAGATGTCGGCTTCCAGTACGGGCATCGCGCGGCCGATGACGACCATTTCATCGTTGAGCGGCTTGATCTGCGGCGGCAGGAACTGCTTCTGCAGGCCCATCTGGTCCATCACGTCTCCCACGACAGCCGTGAACAACTCGCGCCTGGCAAGTGCAAACAATTCCTCATCAGAGCCCCACAGTCGTGCCATCAAGTCTCCTTTCAGTTGCGCCTGTGTAGAGGCGCCGAATGTCGGCATGGCTTCCGTAGCAGAAGGCTACATGTGACGTGTTAGGGTTGCCTCTAGTCCAGCGGCGAGCCGGTTGCGGGAATGCTAGCATATTCGTTCGACATATCTCGCACGGGATAGGGCGCGAACGCTCCCTCATCCCCTTACGCAATTCGCTTCGCTGTTGCTGGTACCTCCGTTCGCGACATGCTTTTCTGCTATGCTGTGTGGCCAACAGGCAGGTCCGGACCGCTCACCGAAGGCAGCACATTCGCACCTCTCGGAGTTCTCTTCTGTTACATAAGACTCGGTAATTGTATGCAAGGAGGCTCGCAGAACGACAGTGGATGTACGAATCGAGGAATTCGCTCTCGGAGACTCGCGGCTGAAGGCCTTCACTGAGCTGCCCTGGCGCCTG
This sequence comes from uncultured Dehalococcoidales bacterium, assembly GCA_964594245.1. Classification (GTDB taxonomy): domain Bacteria; phylum Chloroflexota; class Dehalococcoidia; order GIF9; family AB-539-J10; genus SKVJ01. The sequence continues at coordinate 1,188 of CAZQML010000060.1, forward strand.
TATCGCAATGACCCCTGCTGGACACCGCCACTGCGGGGCGACCTGCTCGGCAGCCGGCTGCTCGGCCTCTCGGGGCTTCTCACTGCCAGGCACGCGTACCACAGCGAGGCCGATGTCACGCACTTTCTGGCCTGGCGCGACGGTATGACGGTCGGACGGGTCTCGGCTGCCATCAACAGACGGTTCAATGAGTATCACGGTTGCCGCATCGGTTCGTTCGGGTTCTTTGAGGTTGTGGAGGACTACGACGTGGCGAGCGCCCTGCTTGACCGTGCGCGCGACTGGGTCGTAGAGCGTGGCATGACGGTCCTTCGCGGTCCGGGCGAGTACTCAAACAGCACTCATGAGCGTCAGGGCATCCTGATAGACGGATTCGAGTTCCCGCCGACCGTGGAGCTGACCCATAACCCTCCGTACTACGGGGAGTTCATGGACCGCTACGGCTTCAGCAAGGCGATGGACTACCATGCCTACATAATAGACATCCAGACGCCTATCCAGGAAGCGCTGAAGGTGCTGGGTGAGCGCGCGAAGCGGCGACATCACGTAACGACGCGCCGGATCAACCTCAAAGAACTGCGCTCCGAGGTGCGTCTCATAGCGAAGCTCTTCAATCAGGCCTGGGCCGAGAACTGGGGCTTCCTGCCCCTTACGGACGGAGAGGCCGACGCCGTTGCTGACACGCTGCGTCCGGTCATAGACTGCGGACTCGTGCGCTTCGCCTACGTTGACGGCGAGCCCGCCGCTGTGCTTGGCGCTTTGCCGGACCCGAACCACGCCCTTCGCCCGCGCTGGAAATGGTACGGTGATTCCGACCCCGTCCGCGTGGCGAGGCTGATGTGGCTGCGCCGGCACATACCGCTCATCAGGCTGATGTTCTTCGGCGTCCCGCCACGTTTCCGCCGCATGGGCATCGACGGCCTCCTGTACGCGGAGGTGAAGGAGTACGCCCAGCGGCGAGGCTACCAGCAGTGCGAGGCCTCTATGCTGCTGGAGGACAACTACCGCATCATCGGCTCCTCCGAGTTCATGGGCGGGCACCGCTACAAGACATGGCGCATCTACGAGATGACGCTGGGGTAGCCGACATCCAAGCGACTCGAGACTCTTCCGGAAGGCCACCCCTCTCAGCCTCCGACTATGATGCGCTCGCCGCGGCTCGGGTTCGTCGCGCCGTACCCCGCAACGTGGAATCGCACCGCTCTTCTCTGCACGAGCGTTGCAGTGCTCCTCCAGGGCAATAGCCCTGTCTCAGCGTGCGTGACTTCGCAACGAGTGTCTCCTCAGCGCGGCCAGCCGGGATGCACCGGTGGACGGGAGCCTGCGGCTCTGCACTGTGGACTTGACAAAATGTAAAGAGTACATTACATTGTGTCATGTAGGGCTGACATTAGCCATCAAGGAGGAGATACGTGGCACCACTGCAGAAACGGGCACTACTTTCACTGGTTCTTGGAGTCGTATGGACGGTCCTGCTGGTTGTCCTCTTCGTGACGAGAGGTGGTGTGGAGACATACAGCAGCGACCCGACCACGCGGATTCTGCTCTCGGCGTTGTTCGTCGGATTGTTGCTCTGCACAGCGTTCCTGGGCGTGCCGTGGAAGGCACGCAGCGGTCGTGGCGTTGATGTGGATGAGCGCGACATTGCCATCTTGAAGCGTGCGCCGCAGGTCCAGCTCATCGCGGTGATGTTGACGATGGCTGCCTGGGTTATCGGCCTCACGGAGACATACTGGGAGCAGGGTTCCCTCCCGATCATGTGGCCCTACATCATGATGATGTCCACGTTGCTTGTCAGCACACTGGCGCAAGCGCTGGGCGTACTCATCGGCTACCGGCGGAGCTGACAGCCATGTCCGACAACGCGATACGCAACAGCATCAGGAAGCTGCGTTTCGAGCACGGAGAGATGACGCAGGAGGAGCTTGCGCGCCGCGCTGGCTGCACGCGCCAGACAATAATCGCGCTGGAGCAGGGCCGCTATCTGCCCTCGCTGGAGTTGGCGTTCAAGATAGCGCGCGCCTTCAAGCTGATGGTGGAAGACGTTTTCGAATACGAGGAATAGGGAGCACGGTCCTCGTGCTCCATCGCCATCTGACCGGCGGTGAGGACGGTGAGACCTCCATCCCGGTCAGATACGCCCCGTGAGCCCCATAATGACCACGGTGCCGATGATGAGGATGAGGCCGATGGCGGCAGCGAGAAGCGCGTAGTCGCCCGTCGATTTCTTGCGTCGAGGCCCTATGGTTGGCTCCGGGGGCCGTCTCGTCCGCCTTGGCCGCTCAGCGCGGGGGCGCTCGCTCCTGGCAGCGCTGCCTCGTCTCTTGTGAGACCTCCACTCGGGTATGGGAGCGTCCTGCGGAGCGGGGAACCCTGCCTGTTCGGGCGTGTATAGACGCCTGCAGACCACGCAGCACCACATGGACTGCACGTCGCTGTAGATGAGTCCCGCGCCGCAATGCGGACAGTCCGGCCGCGAAGGAGGGGGACGGCGCTGCCTGCTCCGCGGCGGTGGCGGCGCGTGGTGTACGGTCATGTTCCACTCGTTGGTGTCGCTGTCGAAGGAGAAACTACGCCCGCTACACTGGTTGTTCGCGCAACGCCACGTGCCCTGTTCGATGTCGTAGAAAAGCATGGGCGCACCGCAATGGGGGCACTCGTCGCGCAACGGCCGGTGACAGTTCCAGCATGGCTCGCTCATGTGTGAAGGATTGGGGTTGAGTGCTCCGCAGGTCGTGCACTTCTTCACCAGGCCGCGCTCCGCCGAGGGTCTGAGCCACTCATCGACGAGTGCCGGCCACGCTGCGTTGGCCAGATACGTCCTTCGCTGGCTCTCGGTGATTGCCTTGAAAGCGTCGCAGTTCGTCTGCGGTGATTGGTGGGGGCAGAGGGAGGGCTCGCGGTTGTAGAAGAGGGCGCACCAGGAGCACTGAGTAGCCTGGAAGGCGCGGAATCGCGCCCTGCGAAGTGGTGGGGAACTCGGAGCGTCGATTGCGTAGAGTTCGGGCGAGCCCGAGACGTCGAAGCGACAGCCGCAGTGCTTGCACTGCCAGCGGTTGTCGTTCATGGTGAGGACCTCGTGCGTGCCGCATGTAGGGCACTCTACGGAGCTGCGGTCGTACTCGGCGCGGGTCTTCTCGTTGACGAGCACCTGGTAGGCGGAGTTGATGCGGCGAAACGTGGTCTCGGCCTCTTGACTGCCCGGGTTGAGGTCAGGATGCCAGACGCGGGCGAGCCGGCGGAAGGCAGTGCTTATGTCCTCTTGCGTGGCCTCCCTGCTGATCTCGAGGACTTCGTAGTAGTGGTATTTCCTCATTTTTGTGCTGTAGTGGGGTTCGGCATGAGGCCCGGTTCCGGGGCATATCCGGGCCCGGCGCCGCGTCGGCGACCCGGCACAGAACGATACCACAAGGGGAGACCGCCTGCCTATGGCGAATGTGAGCTATCGTGTCGCTGGTCCAGAAGCATCTCCAGGACCAGCACGTCCACGGGCTTTCCGAACTTGTAGCCGACTTCTCTCATCGTTCCCACATCCTCAAACCCGATTCTGCGGGCCATGTTCAGGCTTATCTGGTTCGTGGTCGTGACTCGAGCCACCAGCACGTGAAGGCCTATGAGGCGTGCCCGCTTCACCAGCTCCTTCATCAGCGCCTTCCCTATGCCCCGTCCATGTCGTTCAGGCGTGACGTATGCCGAGGCCTCGGCTGTGTCTTGATATCCGCCCCGGTCGGACCATGCGCTTATGGAGGCCCAGCCGACCACCTCCCCCTCCAATTCCGCCACCAGCACAGGGTGCCGCTCATCGTGGTGCCGGAACCACTCTGCCTGGCTTTCAAGAGTCGGCGTTGAGGTGTCCATCGTGGCCGTGGTGTGTTCGACGGCGTGCTTGTAGATGGCCGTCAGGGCGGGCAGGTCATGCGAAGTTGCGTCACGGATGTGGGCTGATTCCAGTGTCATCGTGTTGACATGATTCTAGTCGGTGAAACTGACACCTTCAAGACCTTTGGTGGAAGAACAGGCGGCAGGCTTGCCGGGGAACCGCTGACACTTGCGCCGGTTCTCTTCGCTCCAATACAATCGCTGTTGATGCATGAATCCGTGGGAACCGTCGTAGCGTGGCAGAGATATGGGCTAGGGATTAGGGCGCCGTGCTATTGTCTCTCCGCCTACGCGAGCGCGGTCCCAACCGCCTTGCCGCCGCGTCGAGCAACGAAGCTCCGTGCCTTCTTCTTCATATGATGAAGGAGACTCTCTTTCGAATTGATTCTCTGGCGCCGCCGCGAAGGTTGACGTGAACGGAAGGTCAGTGGAGCGCGAAGAACGAGAAGGGGCTGTATTGGCCGGCGTCGCCGGCTCAGGTGTCGTGAACTCAGGAGTCCGGTCACGCATAACCAATGTCGTCGGATGGTTGTTGGGGATAGCGCTGATAGCCGGCCTCGTGTATGTAGCGACTCACATCGCAGAAGTGGAGCAGCTTCTGGCATTGGTCCGAAAGGTGCGGCTGTCATGGTTGCTCGTAGCTCTCGGACTTCAGATTGGCACCTATCTCTGCACGGCGCTCGTGCTCCAGCGTGCCCTTGTCCGGCACCGGGTGCACCAGCGCCTCTCGGCACTCATGTCCCTGGGGTTGGCCAAGCTATTCACCGATCAAGTGGTCCCGTCGGTAGGATTGGGAGGGACGCTGCTTACCGCGCGCGGACTCGAGCGACGGGGTGTTCCTGCGGGCGCAGCGCTCGGTGCACTGGTGACGAGTCTCGGTTCGTACTACGTAGCCTATTCGCTCGTGGCGACAGCCTCGCTGCTGTTGCTGTGGCACATGAGTGCGCTGAGCAAACCTGTCCTTGCCCTCGTGACCGTGTTCTGCTTCGCCATCGCGATACTGCCCGTCGGGCTCTTCTGGATGAGTGACCGTGGTTTGCGTCACGTGCCTGCGTGGATTGGTCGCTTTCCCCCCGTGCGCGATGGGCTGCGTGCCCTGTCTGAAGTGCCCTCGAACCTTCTTCGTGCCCCGCGACTCATCGGTGAGACGACGTCGCTCCAGGTGGTCACTTTCGTGCTGGACGCCAGTACGCTTGGCGTGATGTTGGTGGCTCTGGGCCAGAATGTCCAGGCAGATGTCGTGTTCGCCACTTTCGTCGTCGCGTCCGTAGTGGCTACCATTGCGTGGGTGCCAGGGGGGTTGGGAACCTTCGATGCCACGTGTGTCGCGGTTCTGCACTCACATGGTGTTAGCCTGGAGGCCGCGTTGGCTGCGACTCTTCTACTCCGAGTGTTCACGTTGTGGATTCCGATGGCTCCCGGATTGTGGCTGGCGCGCCGGGAAATGGCCAGTGCGCCCGGTGGCCAGGCCAGAGATGGCTGAACCTCGACACGTTAGAAGGAAGGGCGATTCTGTCTGGGCAGGCCACCCGAGCCGGCACGCACGACCAGGTATCACATCACAATGCCGCCGGGATTCCGGCAAGAGCTACGGCACTCGCATATCTCTCCGCCGGCCGACTTGTAGCCTACCTGCCCGATGGCACCCGAGTCCTGGATGCCAGGATGCCTGGACCAGGCGGTCTGCTCCTGGCCGTCGGCTCCTCCGCGTCCACGGTTGCGATTATCTGCAACACGACGCGCCGGCATATTGTGGTGATTGTGGATAGGTTCCTTTCCGCCAGCGTCCCGGATGACTAACCTGTCTGCCATCTGATCCTGCGTACCCACGCAGATGCTCTCAGTCGCGCAAGCATCGGGCGTACCAAGAGATGCTGTACCAACGTCCCGCAGAGAGCTCACGGCGCCATTGACGTGCATAGCGCGGCACTCTATTCTCTTGCGACGTCAGGATTACCTCCTGCGCGTGGAGCAGCCATGTCCGTGTATCGACGCGACGGGGCAACCAAGACCTATGCCGGTGTGGTGCTGTGTGCGCTCGTGCTTGTTGTCGCGTGGGTGCTGGTTCTTCCTCGTGTTCCGGCTGGCTGGCCGCGCATCGCTGTCGACGGCGCCGGATACGCGCTCTCGATCATAGTCATCGCCGGCGGCTACGAGCAGCTGAAGCGGGCCGTGCGGCCCTTCCACGCTTTCCTGCTGGCGGCAGGCACATGGCTCTTCATCATTGTCCTCGTGCGGTGGCTCTTCGTCATGTTGCTGGATGTCCTCTGACCGATGCCCACCAGGCCGCAGGTTGCGTGCTCAAGCAGGCTATTCCGCCTCACGGGAAGGGGCCTTTCCGCCCATATCCTGCACCGTACGCTTTGTCCGGGGCCGTCTTCCTGCTGAGCGCTCCTGCTGAAGCGAGTCCCGTGCCGGCGGAACAAGAGAGTCCGCGCCCGGGCACGCCGACCACACTTGATGTCGGCGCAGTTCCGCCGGCGCAGCCTATTCGGGTGTCGTCAGGTATCGGCGCACGAGGTAGATGGCGAGTCCGATGAGCGCGAGACCTTCGAGCGTCAGCAGGACAAAGGGCCCATCCATCCACACTGTCATCCTGGCGGCGACTATGATGCTGACAATGCCACCAAGTCCCGGAGCGCAGCGCAGGGCGATGTCTCTGTGCAGCTTGCTGGCTGAGTTGCTCACACGGCGCCTCCGTATTGCCTGTACTTGCATTGAGTCTACGCCTGTGCTTTTCGGCCTGCAATCCGAGCGGCGGCCGATGCGCGCCGCACGTTCGTCCGCGTGTACAATTGCCCGCAGGGGCAGAGCACGACAGCGCCCCGGAGGAGGTACCGTGAGATGAAGATACTCGCCATCTGCGGGTCGCCACGCAAAGGCAACACGGAGTGGATGCTCACGAAGGTGCTTGAGTCCGCCAGGGCGGAAGGGGCCGAGACGGAGCTGCTGTTGCTG
>CAZQML010000061.1:0-3898 GCA_964594245.1 uncultured Dehalococcoidales bacterium
GGGGCTCATCGTGGCGGGCAGCGATGCCCTCTACACCGATATCGTCGGCGCCGCGCTCATGGGAATAGACCCTGCCCAGATAATGCATCTGCAGTACCTTGCCGAAAGAGAAGGCAAGAAGGCTGCACTCGACGCGATTGATGTGGTCGGCGAAGCGCTTGAGGACAACAAGAAGCATTTCCTGACTGGCTTCGACGTGTTCCAGTCGCGATACCCGGAGGTAGACATCGTCCAAGGGGAATCGGCCTGCAGCGGCTGCACCAACGAACTCGTCAGCGCTATCACGTACATGAAGCAGGCGGGCTTTGAGGAGCAGATGAAAGGACTTACTGTCGTCATCGGCGAAGTGCCTGAAGTGGCCGGGTCCGGCAAGGTGGTTGCGCTCGGCAAGTGCGCCGCTGGTCTCAAGGGCGCCGATGCCTACGTGCCCGGTTGTCCTCCGAAAGAGGCTGCCATGATTCGCACTCTGTGCGAGGTCTGTGACGCCGACCCTGAAGCAGTCGTGGCGACAATGGCTGAGGCACGAAAGAAACTGTGGGACGCTTCAAGCAGCGCCCTTGAACGATAGAACATCAGTGGAGGTGCAATGAAAGCAGCGTACTACGAGGGAAACAAGCAGTTCTCGGTAGGGGAGTCCAGGATAGTGCCTCCGGGCCCGGGACAGGTTCGCATGAAAGTTGCCTACGCCGGCATCTGCGGAACGGACCTGCACATCTACCTTGGCCACATGGACGAGCGGGTCAAGGTCCCGCAGGTAATAGGCCATGAGGCTTCGGGCGAGGTAGTGGAGGTCGGCGAAGGCGTGACCGATTTCAAGGTGGGCGACCATGTGGTCCTGCGACCGACGGACGCGTGCGGCAAGTGCCCGACGTGTGAACGGGGGGACATCAACGTCTGCCCGAGCATCAACTTCATCGGAATTACCTCGCCCGGCTCTTTTCAGGGCTCGTGGACCGTCCCCTCTCACCTGCTTCACAAGCTGCCTGACTCGATAAACATGGTGCATGCAGCCCTGGTTGAGCCGCTGGCCGTGGCGTGCCACGATGTCCGTTTTGGAAAGGTGACGGACAAGGACTACTGCGTTGTGATTGGCGCCGGCCCTATTGGGGTGCTCGAGGCGTTGGTCTGCCGGGAGAAGGGCGCACGGGTTGTGATGTCCGAGGTGAATCCTGCACGCGTGGAGTTGGCCAAAGAGTTGGGTTTCGAGGTGGTGAATCCCTCTGAGACGGACCTGCCGAAATACGTGATGGATGCCACGGGCGGCGACGGCGCCGACGTGGTATTCGAGGTCACAGGCTCGCAGGCGGGAGCCGAGATGATGACGAAGCTCCCTCGAACTCATGGCAGGATAGTCATCGTCGCCATTTTCTCCGAGCCGAAGATGGTTGATTTGCGAACCATCCTCTGGCGAGAGTTTTCCGTGGTCGGTGCGCGCAACTATGTGAAACAGGACTTCGAGGAGGCTATCCGCCTCGTTGCCACAGGCAATCTGCCGCTGGACAAGATTGTCTCGGATGTCCGCTCTATCGACAGAATGCAGGGGACGTTTGAGGAGATTGCGTCAGGGAGCGCGAACTTCATGAAGGTCCTCTTCTCGTGTTCTGACTAGGCTGTCAGGTTAGAGAACAGGCGCGTTTCGTCGGGGCCAGGCGGTCAGAAGCTGCCTGGACGGCCCTGGTGAAGCGCGCCTTCCACTTTCCTCACGTGTTGTGCGGTTGAGCGCTTCAGCTCGGACATGACCCGTGCGATTGCCGGGTCGCGAGTTGGGAGTTGCTCGAAGAACCGTCTCTCAATAAGGGCTGTCTCGATGTAATACGAGGTCGTCAGTGCGGCCATCGAGCTTAGTTCCTTCCGGCGAGCAAGGGTGGACTGTTCGCTAACGTAGCGGGTGAAGGTCTCGATAGCAGCGGGCGAGAAGCGCGGTCCTGCCGCCGTCAGGCTGCCATTCAGAGCATGGCCTAGGTCCCCCTATCCATGTTGCATGCTGTTGCTCCTCTTCCGCCAGTGTGAGCCAGAAGCTCGCCTGAGTCGGGAACAGCAGTGCGTACTCGCCATACAGCGCCGAGATTGCCAGCTCGTTGTCTCGCAGCAGCGCCAGGGCGATGGGCAGGAGGGTTTCCTGTTGATGCTCGTTCATTATCTTCCCACAGCGTACATCAGTAGAGGTTTGTAAGAATCGGCAGCGTCAGAAGCATTGCCACAACTGCATATGTCAGCAGGCTGGTAAGGGCCAGCGCGGTCTCATGTCGACGGCGCACAACATAGATGATGGTTGTAAGAAGCAGCGCACACCTCGCGAGCAGGGTAGCTATCGTTCGGGCAGACAGGCTGTCGGACCGCAGCAGTAGCGGTATCTGGATGGGTGCGAGAATGGTGGTGACAGGTGAAAGATACATGATGCGGAGCTCGGTTGCCTGGTCGGGCCACAGTATGCCCGTCTTCACCTGCCGCACGTATATCTGAGGTGGTCCGAAGAAGAGATACTGCTCACCATAGTAGACTTCCCGGGTCATCAGGCTGCCCTGCAGCCATGACTCGGCGCCCGGCGACGTGATGTCAGGGGAAAGGCCCCTCGTGTAGTTGCGGTCAAGCGCCACGACAACGGTCGAGACGGGGGCTTCGCCCTGGAGCACACTGACCTCGTGGTAGGTGAGGGACTCATTTGACGATGTGCCAAGGTGGTCCTGGAACCGGGCCTTGAACAGGTAGGGTTCAGGTGAGTCTGTAGGTATGACCTGGACGACTATGAGAGGGATGAGAATCGCCGCCAGAACAAGGGCGAGACACAGGGCCCTGTACTTTGCGGCACCCGGCAGCGATTTCACGTCGCAGTAGCTTAGGCCAACGTCGGTTGCCGCGCAAGCGCTATCCGACGACTGCGTCTGCGCTTCCGCGTTGCAGGAGCGACTCCTTCCTGCTTATGGTAAAATCGCCACGGCCTGCTGCCTTGCTTCGTGGCAGTTGCGCCAGTGACTTTGCAGGTCAAGGAGAACGTCTATGTCTATGTCCGACAATGTCCGCCGGCAGATGGTGGAGGGCTCGTGGATACGGCGGATGTTTGAAGTGGGAGCCGCGCTGAAGCAGGAGCACGGCGATGAGAATGTGTTTGACCTCTCACTGGGCAATCCAATCGTCGAGCCGCCACGTGAGTTCACGGACGAGTTGAAGCGAGTTGTTGAGAACCCTGTTCCGGGGATGCACCGGTACATGACCAACGCGGGCTACGCGGAAACCAGGGCTGCTGTGGCACGGTATCTGACGACGGAGACCGGCGTGGAACTTTCTACTGGCGACATCGTGATGACCAACGGCGCGTCCGGCGCCATGAACGTGATTCTGAAGACGGTGCTCAACCCTGGGGAAGAAGTCGTGGTCTTTGCCCCCTACTTCGTGGAGTTCATTAGCTATATCGACAACTACGGTGGGAAACCCCGTATTGTTCGAACCAGCGACGACTTCATGCTGGACCTCGAAAAGCTCGAAGAGGTAATCGGGAGTAACACCAAGGCCGTGATCCTGAACTCGCCCAATAACCCGTCGGGAGTGGTGTACTCGGAGGCGCTCGTTCATCGACTGGGCGAAGTGCTTGCCGCGAAGGAGAAGGAGTTCGGACAGCGTATCTATCTCATCAGTGACGAGCCGTACAAGAGAATCCTCTACGATGGGCTGAAGCCTGTATCTGTCTTTCGTCACTACAACAACAGCGTTGTCGCCAGCTCGCATTCGAAGGACCTGGCGCTGCCGGGCGAGAGGATTGGGCATGCCGCGTTGAATCCCACCTGTGAGGGGCATGACGACTTGATGGCGGGCTTCATCTACTGCAACCGGATCCTGGGCTTCATCAACGCCCCGGCGCTGATGCAGCGCGTGGTGACGAGCCTGCAGGACGTGACAGTCT
>CAZQML010000062.1:0-7237 GCA_964594245.1 uncultured Dehalococcoidales bacterium
GTAATGGTCTCGGCGGCCTTGTTCCACAACCCCACTCTCATGTTGGTGTCGCATACTATGAGCAACACATCCGCACTCTCAACAACGCTGCTCAAGTACCCGTTGAGGCGATGTATCTCCTGCTCAGCCTGCCTTCGATCCGTGATGTCCATGAGAGACGAGACGATTGACTGGCTCTGGGGGATAAGACCTGCCGACTTGAGCACGTGCTTGGTATTGCCGTCCTTGTCGAGAAGGCGCACTTCGTACTGGTCCGGTGTTCCCTTTATGCCGGCGAGACGCCGGTTCCGGTTGTTGCTTATGATAGGCAGGTCATCTGGATGGAAAAGCCGCTCCCATCTGAACTTACCCTCAACCTCTTGCCTTTCGTAGCCCGTCAAGGCCTCGAACTGGCGGTTGACCAACGTAATCAGCCCGCGGCCATCGATGATCCACATCGCAGTCCCTGTGTTTTCAAAGATGGTGCGGTACAGGTCCGATGACCTAACGTGGGCTCCCTCGAGTCTGTGATAGTCATCTATCTCGTCTAGCTTCGTTGCGACGGCAGTTGCCAGATCGCGGAGTGCCCCTATCTCTGAAGAACAGAGCTTGCGATTAGGAGGTTGCCCAATTGAGAGCACTCCGTGCACTGCGTGTCGGCTGCTGAGACTCAAGATAAGCCGTGCTGTGCTATCACACTCGCGTCTCATTGAGCATGACGTGCACTTTGCACTGGAAGCTGGCACCATCACAGATTGACCCGGTTCGCGTGCCTCGTCAAAGCAGGGAGCGAGGCGGCCGCTGGCCGGAGTCTCCGGGGGCTGTCGAAGAGTGGTTGGGCTGTCAGTTGCTCCCGGAAGCATGTCTCCCGACTCAGAGCGGAGCAGGCGTCCCCAGATAGCGTTGTATTCGCCAGAGGAAGCCAACTCCTTGCAGACTGCATCGATGAGAGCCTGCGGGTCGCTCCTGGCTGGAGTATCGCGCACTATGCTGAGCATGAGTTTGATGGTTTGAAGACGAGTTCGCCGCAGCGCAGCGGCCGTCGGCGGCTGGGGTGTACGGGGCAAGGATGATTGGGGCATCGGCTTGAGGCTGCGAGGGGATTCCGCCTTCGTTGCATTACTGGTGCTTGTAGTCAACTCTATCCCTCCTGTCTACGGGCCAACCGGCCATGAAGCGCCCTGCGGTGTCAGGCCACTGGCACGCCGGCGTCGTCTCCAGCGATATCTCGTGATCGCTCGCCCTCGGGGCGAAAGACGTAGCCCACGCCCTGCACGGTTACAATGAACTTAGGGTTGTGGGGGTCTGACTCCAGCTTTCCCCTGAGTCGATTCACAAAGACGTGTACGTACTCCCTTTCGTACGAATGACTTGAGCCCCATACCCTATTGAGAAGGTGAGTGTAGGTCAGTACTTTGCCGGCATTGTTCAACAACTCTTCCAGCAGCGCGTACTCTGTTGGGGTGAGCCGGGTTGATGTGCCCATGAGATGGACGGTATGAGCGACGGAGTCGATTGAGAGATCTCCCACAGTGCGCTGCGTATCTCTCGGCGGCTCGACGCCGACTCTGGCTCTCCGTAGCACCGAAGCCATGCGCGCGGTCAATTCCTCAAGAGCAAAAGGCTTGGAAAGGTAGTCATCTGCGCCGAGGCGCAGAGCTCTGACTTTGTCGCAGGGCTCGTTGCGGACACTGAGGACGATAATGGGCACTTGCGACCTCTCCCTCAGAAGTCGACATACCTCGAATCCGCTGAGGGACGGCATCATGAGATCGAGGATTACAAGGTCGGGGTGCTCTTTGTCGTGAAGGTCCAGGGCCTCGAGGCCGTTGCGGGCCACCACGACGGCCCAACCGGCGGATCGCAGACTGGCGTGCAGGTAGCGCGTTACGATGTCATCGTCGTCGACAACGAGGACACGGAAGCGTCTGGCAGGTTTCGAAATGGCCTCTTCAATCTCCATATCGAATCGTTATCGTACACTGTTGAGCCTGTTAATTGCGAACGTGCGCGCTCGCTTCGTGCTCTGCTGTGGCTGGCATCGCGCACAGTATCGGGCCATCTTCCGCTTCATCGAGATGGCCGACCGTGTCGTTCCAGGGCTGAGTGGCAGCTACAGGGATGCGACCTCTCGCGCATGGTGAACGTCTTCTGGACCTGTCGACTCCCTCGCCAAAGGTGAGCAGATTCTCAGGCGTTGGCTTGACGGCGCAGGTCCTCCGGCCGGCGCTTCATCCATCGGTGCGCCAAGTCCTGGCGACGCCATTGTCAGCCCCGAGAGCTGTGTCTGTCTTGCTTCCGAGTTAACAGCCACGTCGATTGTTGACAGTAACAGCGGTTCCCCCGGTCGCTCGATGGCTTCGACTGAATCCACTGCAGTATCCAGCACATGCACGTACGCAGTGCCATTTCCCTCGGACTCACTGACGAGAGTCTAGTGGAAGAGGCTTGTGAAGTCTCTCAGGTCAGAACACGAGTCGAGAGATTGCACGGCGTCCCTGATGCGGGCTGTGTGCGGGCTGTCGAGGACGGCAGACGCATTCTCGCTGAACTTGGAAACGATCTGTTCGTGCGTGAAGGCATGTTCCGCGTCATAGCTGTCGCCATAGACATACTCCGCGGACTCGGAGTAGTTCCCTTTGGTCGACTCAAGCTCCACCGCGTAGTGAACCTGGGTCATCAGCCTGCCACGAGGCTGGCCAGATTGGAGATAGCGCGCCATGTTGGCCTCACATACACCATCTGGCTCCACTGAGACCTTCGAGCTGAGTGCTGCCAACTCTGGGTTGTCCAGGTTCTCTGGCAGTTGCCATCTGAAGCCTGCCGGTATACCCGTGATAGCGCAGGCCACGTTGTACCCTGCACTGAATTGACTGTGAGTGCCGTCCTTCGTGGGCCATTCCTGCCATCTGCTCACATCTCCATACGCACTCACAACGACGGGCGGTAGCTTCAGCTTGATAGACAGTACATCCTCGGGCTTGATTCCATGCTGCTGCATAATTCGGAGAGTGACCTCAATGGGTGTGCTGTACCATCTGCAGCACGGATAGGGTTTGATTCCCATGTTCATGATTCCCCAGGTTTGACCCAGGGCGTCCGTGAGCCCGCCGAAGTCAAACTCGGACATGCCGAATGCCTTCCAAAAGCTCTGCTGACCGAAGTCGTCCAGAACCGTGCGGTCGCCTGTGTAGCCGAGCGCGGCAAAGCGTGCGGCAAGCGCACCTGCGTGCGCAAACCATCCCCAGTCCTGGTACTTCTGCATACCCCACGGCTGGGAATAGATCCACTTGTTGCATAGGGGAAGAGACACGTAGTAGCCTGCAATGCCCATTGCATTGCGCGTTTCGTCAACGTCGAACCCCATTATCCTGGCGGAGGCGATTGCTGCCGCGATTGTGTTGAAGCCGTACCCGGCGGTCGGGGCAGCTTCAGTACGCCCATCAGGAGTGATGCTCAACAGGGTGTAGTTGTGGCAGAATCGAAAGGCAAACTCGTAGCCAATGGCTGACGCAGCGATAAGGTCACGGCCACTCGCCCCGCGTGGCTCACCACATCCAAGCGCCGCGAAAACTGGCACACCGCCGATGTGGAAGTAATTGAAGAGGGTCTCGTCATGGTCAATAATGTGTGACAGCTTCGCGTTCACGAAGGCAGCGCCCCCGGGCGTCAAGCGCTCGCCCGTTGCAAGCACCGTGGAGTCTCCACGTCCGAGTTCCTGCGAGAGTCCTGCTACGACCTTGCCGTCCGGCACACCCCAGCCACCAAGTGCACATCCTACGCAGTCCAGGATATAGTCCTTCGTCTGTTGGACCATGTCCGCTGGCAGATCTGAATAGCGCGCTCCGGATACGAATTGCGCGAACTCAGCCGTTGTGGAATTGGAATTACTATTCATCGTTCCCCCCTTTTCACTGTCCAGCGGGTGTCTTCTTGTGCTTCGAAAATCCCGGCGCTACCGCAGCCCAGGACAATGGTGCCAGTACAGTTGACCACGACCATCACGGTCGCGAACAATCAGCATGGAGATGGAGATCACAATCATTGATGCTGCACTCTACCGTTCTGAGCCGAACAATGGTTGCACTGCTGCCGCATTGTTCCGGCGTGGGTGCTGCTCGGTCGACGGCACTCGACTCCCCGAGTCGTGCCCGCAATACTATGCTACCCGTCGTTGACGAAACCGCGTCCTGAGCAGGCCTCTTTTCTGCCTGAGTGTGTAGTCATGCCTTGAATGGCAACGGTTGCCGCAGCAGCAGCATTCCTACGGATCCACCGGCACCCGGTCTGGCTGGCTCTCGTCCCAATCGGGGGCGTAGATAGACAGCGCAGCGTATCCAGATCCCACCCGGGACGGCCAATGTGGAAGGCCGGCGGGGGCGATAACCAGATCGCCGGGTCCTACCTGAACCTTCTCGTCCCCGACCCTGAATTCGTGATTCCCTCTGAGAATATAGACGTACTCGTCATGGTCCTTGTGGTAGTGGGGCATCACTTCCTTCGCCTGCGCAACGTTGACCCCTGAGTGGGGACAGTGCTTGAGAAAGCGCAGCCTCATGTTCTCGCCCGGAGCAAGAGGATTGTCCTCCAGCTCTTTCTGAATGTTGAAGACGTACTTGTCGGACATGGATTCTCCTTGTTGCCTGCACTCCTGGCCTTGGTCCTAGTCGGGCCTCACTATTTCAACGGTGCCGCTGTCGCCGTCGACCCTCACCTGGTCCCCGGTGCGTATGACCTTGATGGGGTCCTGGTCAAGCTCTGTTATTGCCGGAGTGCGCATGACTACTGACGCCATAGCCGTCTGCGGGTTGACATCGCGTATGAGCCAGGCTGCAGGCGCCTTGCCAGACAGGAAGAGAGCATACGCCGCCTTGGAGAATGCAGAGGAGCCCTTCCCGAAAGGGAAGACCAGAACCTTCCCGGCGATATTCTGCCCGTTCAGTTCATGAGTCCGCTCGGTTATCTCACCGGTAGCGGGATTGATCCCGGCACAGAATGCAACTCCCTCGTTGGTAACAAGGGCCTCCCCCTCACCCACACCTCCATACACGGACTTACCATGCAGTACCACTGTTGCCATTTCTTCTCCTCTATCGGCCGTCCTGAGAGTGCCGCTTCAAGTTGTGCTCTCCATCGAATGACGTCCGAGCTAACCTAAGCCAGCTTTCCTCGCCACGTTCCCGTGACAGCGGCGTCAATGCATTCCTCCATAGTGCCGCACCAGACGCTCTCCCAACTCTTCTCACCACCGCTCTGGTGCGAGATCTTGGCTGAGTCGGTGGCAACTACGCTGGACACAGGCACCTTTGTATGCTGCGGACAGCTATCGGTGATCAGATAAGCCCCCGCTTTCTCAATCGTGCTTAGCCATCCGCTTCGTCGCGCAAGGTCTTTCCCCTGGGTTGACGTGAAGATGAGCAGCTTGACGTTGCTTGACACGGCCCGGTTCTCCAGGAGACGTGTGACAACGCTCAGGCGTTCAGGGTTATAGTGAGGACAGCCAATGACAACGAAGTCAACGCTGTCAGACTTGGCAGTATTGGCGCCTTCGTACGCCTGCTTTCGCTCGGCTTCACCGTAGACCAGTCTCTCCTTAATCGCGCGTCCTCCAGTTGCCTGCTCCAGTGTGACTGCTTCGGGCGTACGTCCAACGATGTGGAACATGTTTACCGCTCCAGTAACGCTAATCGATGCGGAAAGCACCATCAATTTGAACATATCAGCTTTCTGCTGGATATTCGTGAAGACAGGGACGTTGTTGCCAGCCCGAAAACCGACGAAGTATCCGAGCAGGTCCCAGTCCTGGACGGTTCTTGGTTGGGCTTCCACCTCAACAAGGTAACTTCCCTTCCTGCAGGCGTCGAGGTGGTATCCCCACAGCGGGGTCTTCCCTGTCAAAGCCGCTGCGAAGGAACTGTGGTCGCCATCGATGTTGGTACGGGCCCCAAGCACCGAGTTGCAGAAAGCGATGGACGAGGATTCCGTCCATGCACAGTGCTCTCCTATCATGGGTATGTTCCCGACCTCATAGGACCCGCAGGTTGATGTGATTGCCACACCGATTCTCTTGCAGTACTCCTCGATTCCGACGACCAGTTTGCGGAAGTCGGGAGGGTCGCCGCCTCGACTAGCTTGCTGCAGGTCCCAGTGCTGCAGATCCATTGTCGTGATATGCATGGTCGTGAAGGCGGCCACTCGATCAACTACTATGCGCTCGTTGGAATTCAGCACTGATTGCGAAACCAGCATGTCGATGTCGTCGACATCGAGTCGTGAGGTGAGAACCTCCGGATAGAAGTGAAATCCTATGAGCAGATGCACGTTGTTCGTGTCAACGAAAGACTCTGCTCCCAGGGCAGTGCCGTATTCGACAAGTAATTCCATTGCGCGCTGCTTCGCGCGACCGTCGGACCCGTCCAGCATTCGTCGTTCGTCCGTCTTCAGTTGCATCGTCAACTCCTTCTCAGTCAATCATCATGTTAGGGAGCACCAAGATGATTTGTGGAAAGCGAACGCACAGCCCAAGGGCTATCCACTGCAGTATCACGTACGGAACAACCCCTCGATATATGTGCCCAATCTGTATCTCGGGGGGGGCAATGCCCTTCAGGTAGAAGATTGCGTATGCGAATGGAGGTGTGATGAATGACATTTGTAGGCAAACTGCAACCAAAAGGCCAAACCAGACGGGGTCGAACCCGAGGCTGACCGCTATCGGCGAAAAGATGGGCGCGATAATCATCAGGATGCCTATCCAATCCAAAAACATGCCCAGGATGAAGACTACAAACATCATTACGAAGAGCGTGCCCATCGGAGACAATCCCAGTCCGATGAGTCCACTACCGATTACCTTGCCGCCTCCCATCCCGAGAAAGACGGTGGTGAAACAGGAAGCAGTTATGAGTACGAGGTTGACCATACATGTCGTCTTTAGAGTGGACAGCACGACGCCTCGAAGCGTTGGCAAACTGAATTTGCCGTAGGCGAACATCAAGATGAGCGCGATAAATGCGCCAGTTGCTGCAGCCTCCGTGGGAGTTGCGATACCCAAAAAAATTGTTCCCAGGACCGCGAAGATAAGCAGAAGAATCGGGCCGGTTCCTAAGGCGGCTTGCCACAGCCGACGAACCAGTGAGCACTGCTGGAGTTCCTCTTTGCTCATCGCGGGACCCCAGTCGGGTCGAACCAAACACACAACAACTATGTAGCCGATATAGAGAACGGAAAGAGTCAGACCTGGAAGGATTGAGCCCAG